>CAIRMS010000052.1 GCA_903879765.1 uncultured Flavobacteriales bacterium | reverse complement strand
ATCATCAGACAAAACGGGAGTTAAAATGAAAACAGTTTCGTAAGAATTCATAAGATTATTTTTAAAAAATTTATTAATCGGGTGCAAAGATACACATTCTACTTTAAACGTGCAATAGCTTTTTGTTCGCTTTTTCGCGTATCCATCTTGGGATTTTCCCTATCTTCGTCCTATGTCATTTTTCACTGAAGATTACCTAAATTTCTTTATCGAACTAGCGGGAAACAACCACAAAACTTGGTTTGATGAAAACCGCAAACGCTATGAAACGTCCATAAAAAAGCCGTTTTACGCGTTTACACAGCACCTCATCAACAAGCTAGCTGAAACGGATCCACAGTTCGCTGAACTACAGGTGAAAGATTGTGTCTTCCGAATCAACCGTGACATCCGATTCTCTAAAGACAAAACTCCTTATAAACTCATGTGTTCGGCGGTCGTTGCTCCAAATGGCAAGAAAAGCAAGGCGGTGAACGGTATCTACTTCGAACTAAGTCCAGAACATGTGCGCGCCTACGGTGGAATTTACGAAATCGACAAAGAGGACCTCGAATTGGTGCGTGAAGGAATAGCCGCTAACATGAAGGAATTTCGTTCCATTTATCAATCAAAAGAGTTTAAACAAACCTTTGGGGAAATACACGGAGAGAAAAACAAAATTCTTCCAGCCTATTTAAAAGATTCCGCACAAGAGGAAGCAATGATTTACAATAAACAATGGTATTTTTATGCCGAATTTCCAGCTGAGACCATTTTAGCAGATAACTTAGATCAACAATTGCTACATTGCTACGAAGTAGGAAAACCACTAGAACAATTTTTTAATCAATTTATCCAACGCGCATGAAACGCATCATCTTACCTTTCATTTTATTGATTACCCCTTTTGCTTTCGCTCAAAAAAAGGAAATGACCGTGAAAGAATCCGTTCTTTTACAGAGAAGTGTTTCACCTGAACGCGTGAATAATTTCCTTTGGATGAATGACAGTGAGTACACCACGTGCAGCAAGGACTACAAAACGATGTACCAATCCTCTGTTGCCAATGATAAGTCGGCTGAGCTCATCACCATCGATGAAATAAACAAAATTCTAGGTTCTACCTTTGGGAACTTCTTTGGCGCAGAATGGACCGACGAAACGACTTTACTGTTAAACGATGGTCAAACCGTGGCAACTTTCGACATCAAAACGAAAACAGGAAAAATCCTCAAAAAATCAGTGGAGAATGCCGCGAATCAAACCTACCATGCTGCTTCGAATCAATTGGCCTATACCATTGATCATAATTTATACCTAGATGGACGTGCCATCACAAAAAACACCGATAAAAACATCGTTTCTGGTCAATCCATTGCGCGAAATGAATTCGGAATCTCCGGTGGAATTTTCTGGTCAAACAAGGGTTCCATTCTCGCTTTTTATCAAAAAGACGAAACGGATGTGCACAATTATCCATTATTGGATGTGAACACAACACCGGCTTCCTTGGTATCGATTAAGTATCCGATGGCTGGACAAAAATCCGAAAAACCACGCGTGGGAATTTACAACGTGAAATCGAAAAAAACACTGTACATCAATCCACGAGGAGCGGCAGACGATTACTTTACCAATTTGGCCATTACGCCAGATGAACAATTCATTGTTGTCGCAGAAGTCAACCGAGACCAAAATCACATGTGGCTGAATGTCTATTCAGTGAAAACAGGAAAATTTGTTAAAACCTTATTTGAAGAGAAAAACGATAAATGGATTGAACCGGAACATCCGGTTTTCTTTCCAAGTGAAACATCCAATTCTTTTGTATGGATTTCGGAACGCGATGGGTTCAATAATTTGTACCTATATGACTTCAATGGAAAAATGCTGCAAAAACTAACCAACCATGCTTTTGTGATAAAAGACCTTTTGTGCGCTTCAAAAGATGGATCTAACTTGTATTATACGGCAACTGGACCGAACGCAACCAACACCTTGGTTTACAGATGTGATTTTGCTGGCAACACCGAATTAATCACCAAGGAAGAAGGAACGCATAGCTTTAGTCTTTCTGCAAACGGAACGTATTTCATGGATGCCTTTTCGAGTTTGTCGGTTCCATTTAAAGCAATGCTTTGGACCAACAACGGCAAAATGGCAAAGTTACTGATGGAGTCCAAAGAAAAATTAGCCGAATACACTGTTGGGACAACTGAAATTGGATCCATAAAAGGAAAAGACGGTTCAGATTTGTACTACCGAATGATCAAACCAAGCAATTTTGATCCATCAAAAAAATACCCAGTTATGGTGTACGTTTATGGTGGGCCACATGCGCAAATGGTGACGAATTCATGGTTGGCCGGAGCAAACCTTTGGATGCATTGGATGGCGAATCAGGGCTACATCGTTTTCACGCTAGACAACCGTGGATCTGGAGAACGTGGATTCGCTTTTGAATCCCAAATCCACCGTCAATTAGGAACGGTTGAAATGGAAGACCAACTTACAGGTGTGGAGTATTTGAAATCCTTGAATTATGTCGACGGAAATCGCCTTGCTGTGCATGGTTGGTCCTTTGGTGGATTTATGACAACATCGCTAATGTTGCGTCAAGCAGGAGTCTTCCAAGTTGGTGTGGCTGGTGGACCAGTGACCGATTGGAAATATTACGAAATCATGTATGGAGAACGTTACATGGACCGTCCGGAACAAAACAAAGCTGGGTACGATGCCAATTCCTTAATGAATTACACGAAAAACTTAAAAGGAGATTTATTGTTAATTCACGGTTCCATCGATGATGTGGTAGTGATGCAACACAACGAAGCACTCTTAAAATCCTTCATTGAAAATGGTGTTCAGGTAGACGATTTCATTTATCCAATGCACAAACACAACGTCACAGGAAAAGACCGTGCGCATTTAATGGAGAAAGTTTTACTGTACATCCTTGAAAACAACAAGTAAGCATGAATAATTTACTGATCGCCTACATTCCTTTAATTCTCAGTATTTTTCTGAGCCGAAGAATGTTGCAAAGTGCCATTCGCAAATTAGACGATGAGCTGAAAATCAAATTGATTAATTATACCACAAAAGACAAATCGCTGAAACTTGGTATTCTTGCAGCGATTTTTGTCTTGTTTTTAGTGAATATGAAATTCGAGTGGATTTCATTTTGGATCTCCAGTTACCTTTCGATTGGTATTTTAACGGTTATGGCTATTTTTTCTGTTTACCGTGCTTATCAAAAATTGAAAGCAGATGGTTTTCCATCTTGGTATTTAAGCGATATGATAAAAGGCAACCTTCTTCTTCAACTAGGATTGATTTTGTTCCTGGTCATTTTGAGCTTCGTTTAGAGCTTAATTTCATAGGGATTTGTAGGGGTTGGGGATTTATCCTTGCCGTCGAAAAAAGAGCAAATGGTAAAAAGATAATTTCTACCGTATGATGATTTGTAATGCTAAAATAACAAATTTACAAATCAAAAATTTCTTTAAACTTAGCCTCTATTTCTTCTACTTCTTTT
>CAIRMS010000051.1 GCA_903879765.1 uncultured Flavobacteriales bacterium | reverse complement strand
CCGACTGAAATTATTTCGGAAGCAAAAGCAGATATTCAAAAAACGGTTTTATGGTATAATGAAAGACAAGTTGGACTTGGGAAAATGTTCATTGAAAATGTAATGACGGATGTTGCATTAATTCAGCTCAATCCCAGTGCTTTCCCGAGAAGATATAAAGAAGTTCGAACGAAGGTCATGAGTAGATTTCCATTTCTCATTCATTATTTTATTGACGATAAACAACATAAGTTAATCATTGTCGCGGTTTATCACATGAAACTCAATTCGTTGAATTTGAAAAAAAGGTTTAAGAAATATAAAAGTCCCTGACAGATTCTGTCAGGGACTTTTTTCGTTTAGATATTAATCTCTTTATCTTTTGAATGTCGAATCTTATAATCGAAATCGATGACTTTATTTTCTTTCGGTTTCAGGTTGAAACTCCATTCAATGACTCCGGTTCGTTCATTCAATCGTCCCTTCGCTAAGTTGGCAGATTCAATCGTGATTTCTGTGTTTTGCGTAATTGGAATTTGATCTTGAATCACGATGTCAATTGGACTCGATTTACTGTTTCGAACTTCAATCGAGTAGGCAAAAGTACGTTCGCGTTTGTCTTGAATGACTTTGTCCTTGCATTCTTTCTTCAAAAGCGTTCTTTTTACCACAATGTTTGGATCTTTTCCTAATGATAAGTTCAAGGTATCCTCCATGCGTGTTGGATCGATGTACGTTTCACCAATATAAGATCCGTCGAAGAAAATATTCGCTTTTGCAGGAATTAACTGAAGTTCATCCAATTTGGTCATTTGAGCAACAAGGTAAACTCCTGAATCCAACTTCGGAACAGCGTAATATTTGAAGGTAGTCGCTAAGTCCGTTTGTTTGATAAGAACCATGTGTTGGTCATTATTGGATGGAATGGTATACGGTAAGTCAATTTTAAATTCTGCGGCAATCAACATTTGCACAACGGTTGTGAAATTTGCGGCACTTAAGGCATCATCCATGTTTGTCTCTTTTTGCGTAAATGAGTAGCCCATATTCGTTACTTGCGCATTGAATAGTGTAGCACTTGTTCCTGAACAAACGGCTGTTTCTTGTAATTTTCTCGCGAAAGCAGCTTGGTAATCGATGTACCATGGATTCAATTCTGGTTTCGTTTTGTTGGCGTATGGATTGTTCGTGGATATGTTTAAGCGAATGTCATTCCAGTCTATACCTGAATTCTGACGAACTTGCGCTTTGTAGGTTAAATTGATTTTTCCTGTAGAAGAATCACTGCGTAAATCATAGAGTGGTGTCCATCCGGCTTGGGAAATAACGTACGAAAAATTTAATTTTCCAGAAACGACTTCGTTCGATGAAATGGTAATCACAACACGAGGAATGGCTTTGTTACTTTCGATGTTCAATCTATTTCCATTTTGGTAATTGCGAAGTTCTTCTAATCGAGCTTCCATTTCTTGCTGGGTATCGATCTTTTGCGCTTTTTTACGCTGCAAAACCAACAGTTTCTTGTTGATTTCATTCATTTTCAGGGCGTAATAATCCACAGCAGATTTTAATAAAAGAATGGAATCATTAACTTTTCCTGTTCCTTTCATCGAGCCGTTGTTACTGATGATGTATTTCGTCGCGTTTAACACACCGATTTCGTCATCGATTTCTTGAATGTCAAATCCCCAAGAACGCAAGGAATCTTCAAGGATGGAAATGCTCTTTTTTATTTTTAAAGGAACTCCGTCTTCCGTAACTGCGGTAGGTTGGGGATAGTACAATACATACTTCGAGTCTAAAATCACAACATTCCCTGTTGCCTTTACTTGAATGCTTTTTGGATCAATGTATGGACTAATTCCTTCAATGCTCACTTCGGTAACGCCGACTTTTGCGGTGTAATTTGCTTTGTGGTGCAATTGTGCGCCTTGTGAGTAAACAGTCACCTCAGAAAGTGTTGCTTTCACTAGGTCTTTTTCGGTGGCAAACGCTTTCCAACTGAAAGTCGCTAATGCCGTAAATAAGAAGATTCTTTTCATGTGTCAATTTTTCCTTGCTTACATCCGTCTTTTGAAAAGGTTCAAGTGAAAGTTGAATTGTCCATCAGATGGAGGATTCCTACTTAAACATTCTTACCTTTGTTATATGAAATTCAAGGACTATTCCCTTAT
>CAIRMS010000050.1 GCA_903879765.1 uncultured Flavobacteriales bacterium | reverse complement strand
TCTAACCTGTAACTTCTGAATTAGTCAAACCAAGTTCATTAGTTCGATAATTCCGATTTGGTAGCCCCGCCAAGAATCGAACTTGGAATTAACGTTTAGGAAACGCTGGTTATATCCATTTAACTACGGGGCCTGGAAAAAGAGTACAAAATTAGCCCTTTACTTGACTAATAGGAAGGTGTTTAAACACAAAACCAACACAAAAATGTTATTGGAATATGTAAAACCCAACAAATACAATAAGTGAAAGAACATTTGTTTAGGAAACATCTATTCTTACTTGTTGGTGTTAAATAATTGATTTATAATGGTTTTATACAAAAAAAGTGTGTTGAAATACCAACACACTTTTCATTTTCAACACATTTCCAGCACAAATTATCCCATCAGTGCTTTCTGTATTTTATATCGTTGGTTTACCTCCGCTACTGTCTTTATTGAACCTGATTTTGGATGTCGTCCATTGATATATACCAAAGTCGTCTTCTCACTTTTATGAGCCAGTACCTCCTGTATTTCCCTGATATTGTAACCATTTTCACAAAGTTGATGAGCGTAACAATGTCGGGGAGAATGTCCCGAAAGTTTTGGAAATCCATACTCAATACAAATTCGTTTCAAAGCATTGATATGACATTGACGAGCGTTGTGAGCAATTTGGTTTTGTCTTGGGGTGAATTTGGTTGTATCCCCCATAACACTTTTGAAATCAGTCATTCGTAATCTTGGAAATACAAAGTCCTCTTCCAATTGACTTATCTTTTTTACAAATACATCAATTATCTGTGATTCAACGATTTTTGATAACTCCAAAAGTGCTGAAATCCGTTTGGTTGATTTTTTATTTTCAGCAAGAGAGAGGTTCAGATGATGCTGAAAATCATTAAATCCATTCACCTCGTACATCCAATTACGACAGATAGGAACCAACTGTTTCAACAAATCTGCTGAGATAGAAATGTTCGTGAAATTGAATTGACTGAAGGATTCATAAAGTTCTTTATGATACTTGAATTCCAAAAGTTGTAATAGTTCCAAAGTGTATGGTATTTTCAGGTGAACTCGTTGTTTGTTCGTTTGAATAACCAAGTAATCTTTTTTGAAACTCTTATTAGTAAGTAACAAGACGTCATATACTCTCAACCCCCCACTTAGGTATTGAAACATAAAAATAGACTGAGCGAGTTTTTGGGATGGATTTAGTCCTGTTACTTGGGAAAACTGAATTATTTGTTCCTGGCTCATTATAATGGCTGGTTTGGATGATTTTTTTGGTAGGTCGGTGAGTAGAATATTTGTATTGATGGGATATTGGGTTTCACTCATAGTGTTCCAGTATTCAATTTCACGGGCGAATGCCTTAACTGAATCTACAAATGCTGTATCGGACTTTGATTTAATCGGGGTTTTTCGGTTTATCCGTAATCCCAATTTGATTTTTCTTAGGATTTCAGGATTTCTAAGTTCCGAGATTGTTAGGTTTTTTCTTTTAAGTTCATTTTGAATAACCCACTCAATGTTGTTTTTGTAAATTCTGTATTTCCCTTTACTTATTTCCCTAACCGATTGAGATTCCTTTATTCTGTTCTCTATGAATGAGATAAAATCAATACTCTCATCTCCGAAATAAACACCTTTAGTTTGAGCCTTGGTTCTGTTTAATATTTCGTTTATCTCCTTCTCAAATTGAAGTTTGTTGTGGTAGGTGTTTTTGACCCAATTTTTCTTAAAATCCCATTCGCTCACAGGAATAGTGATTTTTGTTGATTTCCTATAAGGTATTGGTGTCCCGTTATTGGTTGTGGTGTATAGGGTAATTCCCTTTTTACCTTTTCTTGGATAGATGGTTGTGTCGTTCATTTTACAAGCATTAAGCAAAAAACTCAAGCGGCAATGCCCAATTTGAATTTTTCTATGAGATTATTTTTCCTTGTTTCAACTATTTGAACCTTTACCATCTCAATATCCAATGACAATGCAATTAGGTATGTTTTTACCCCATGAATAATCGTTAGTGTGGAATCAAGAATAATGGGGGAGTATATACCATTGTATATGTCCTCCCCATTATTCAAGTGATACTCTTCTAATTGACTAAAAGTGTATTCTAAACCTTCTGGTGTATTGATTTCCAATATGTTTAGTAATTGAATCAAATTATCCGAGTTGACCCTTTAACCGTTGATTTTTTTAACTGTTATGCTGCCTTTTGGTCTAAAAATTCATTTTCCCAATACCCCTCATAACTTTCGGGATTTATTGCATAACTCTCGGCCATCTTTTGAACCGTTCGGAGTGAAAACTCTACTGTATATTTCCTGTTATGAAACAACCAGTTCATTATTGTTTCTTGGATTTCCTCTTTGTTAGGATAATCACTTAATCTATCCCCAATGATGTCATGGTCTTTAAGAACCAAACTCAACCAACCCCACATGACATCCCTGTTCATATCTAAATCAATAGTTTTACAGCGAGACCTTATGCTTGCTCTATGTGCTGAGAGTTCCTTACTTCTTCCTGATACTCTCATATTTTTGACTTCCTTATCAGTGGGTAGCTTTGTGTTTGAGAGGAAAATAAAAATGAACTTATCAGTGGGTACCTCAAACCCAACTCTTCCCTCCTTCTGATGATGTTCAACAGCTTTACGTTGCACTTCTGTGAGTGTCTTTAGCCATGCAGAAGACATCTTGTTGTACTGAAACGACCGGTCCTTACCCTCCAACACATTTTTGATGGAATTCGTGAAATTAACATCCGATAAAATGGTTTCACAGTCATCTACCAAAACAAAGATGTTCTGTGCATCCTGATTTTGAAAGTTAAGACCAGCTAGTGTTACCCCAAACATAGGGAAAGACACAGAGCCACTGATTTTGGAGAATGAAAGCCCTGTTTCTTCAAACAAATCGGCGATGTAATGTGACTTCCCGATACCAGGGGGTGAATACACATAAATGTGTCTCTTATTACCAACTCGGGTAATAACGTTTTTAATTTCCTTGAGGCGTTTCATTTGACCCACAGCCTCTTTTTCAAATTTTTGTTTACTAGTTTCCATATCTGTTTTTTTTGGTTTTATGCTACTTTCAATAAATGATTCTTGGTGGATTCTGAACACTCAAATCTGACGATTGATTGTTTTATATAATCGGGGTTTAACTCAAAACCTACGTAGTCTCTTCCAAGCACATTTGCTACACAACCACTCGTCGCCGTTCCGTTAAAAACATCCATTACAGTATCTCCAACTTTTGATGTTGTTCTAATCAGTATTTCAGGAATTATCTCAGGGAAAGTTGCGGAATGTGTGAATGGTATTCCTTGTTTTAGACATTCATTTTTTAACCAAGTGGTGTTGCTCGCATTGCTGTTAATAATGTTGTGACCTCTAAAATCCATAAAAGACCTTGGCTTTGAATGCTCTGATTCAATACCCCAAAAAAGAC
>CAIRMS010000049.1 GCA_903879765.1 uncultured Flavobacteriales bacterium | reverse complement strand
TGATCGATTTATCTGAAAATAATCCAATGCGGATATTTTGAGCATTCATCAGCGTAGAGTAAAAGATGGAAAGGAAGAAGGCTGCTCTGATCATTTAGTTCAAGTATTGAATTAAATCCTTGGCCATTTTTTCACTACAGCCATTTTGACCAAGTAGATGAATCAATCGATCATATTCTTTCAACATGTCAATCCGTTGTTCTTTTCCGTCGCGTAATTTCTCCAACTCACCTACCATTAAGTCACTTTGACATTCATGCTGAATCAATTCACGCACGATTTCTTTGTCCATGATTAAGTTTACCAAAGAAATAAATTTAATCTTTACCAATGCTTTAGCGATGCGGTATGAAATCGCCGAACTTTTGTAGCAAACAACTTGGGGAACACGAAACAAAGCAGTTTCCAAAGTTGCCGTTCCAGATGTAACAAGCGCCATGTTCGCTTGACTCAATAATTGATACGTTTGATTTTGAATGAAGCTCACATTTTCTCCCAATTGAAATTCCTGATAGAAAGTCTCTGGTAAATTCGGAGCACCGGCAATCACAACCTGGTGTGTTTCTTGAAAAGCTTCAGCAGCTTTTAACATCACTGGTAATTTTTTCTTTAATTCTTGTTTCCTGCTTCCTGGTAATAAAGCGAGTATTGGTTTCGACGAATGAAGTGTCAATTCCGTACGTTCTAATTGATGAAAGCGTTCTATTTCATCCAATAGTGGATGTCCAAAATACTGAACTTCTATGTCGAATTTCTTGTAAAATGCTGGTTCAAAAGGAAGAATCGCATACATCCGATCTACGTCTCTTTTGATTTGATAGACACGGTTTTCTTTCCAAGCCCAAACAGTAGGTGAAATATAGTAAATGACTGTGATCCCTTTGGATTTTGCCCATTTCGCCATCCGTAAATTAAACCCTGGATAATCAACGAGCACTAAAACATCTGTTTTAAAATCTAAGATTTGCTTTTTGCAAAGTTTAAAATTTTTCAGGATTGTCGGTAGGTTTTGGAGGACTTCTACAAAGCCCATAAACGCCAATTCACGGATGTGTTTTTTGATTTCCACGCCTTCCGACGAAAGTCGATCACCACCCCAAGCTTGAAATTCGAATTGGGAACTGTTTTTTTTCCAAGCGCGAACAAGGTTTGCTGCATGCAAATCTCCGGATGCCTCGCCACTTAGAATAAAAACGTTTTTCTTTGACATTTTACTTAATCAAATTCACATAGACCATAAATGGTGCATAAATGAGCATGCCAAAAATAATTCCACGTGTATAAGCGTATTTCTCTTTGTTTAAAAACAAGTAAAACCATAGTAAATTTGGAATCAAACCAAGCGACAAATAGCGACTGAGGTATTCAACCGAGTTGAGCAATTGATTCCATAAATAGGAGAATTCAGTATGACGTGATTGCGATAGAATAAACACAATAATTGGTAAAAACAAGATTGGCGATAATACACCTACCAAGAAACCAAGTACATGTTCTTTTGTTATTTTTTTCATATTTTCCAATTTTTCATTTGTTGTAATGTTTCGTATGCAGTTAAATCAAAATGAGTTGGCACCACACTTACGAAACCGTTTTTAAGTGCTTGTAAATCCGTATCTGGACGCTGATCAACATCTGCAAATTCTCCCGAAAGCCAAAAATATTCTCTACCAAACTGATCATTTCTTCGTTCAAAGCGATCTGCCCAATACGCATGCGCTTGTTTACATACTTCAATTCCTTGAATTTCTGAGATCTTCAATTTTGGAACATTTACATTGAGGCAAACACTCGAAGAGATTGGATGCGCAATCAATTGTGTTAATATTTGCGCTCCGAAATATTGACAGGCTTCAAAATCTGCATTAGGAGCAAAATCTGCCAAGGAGAATCCAAGGGATGGAATTCCTTCCATAGCGCCTTCAATCGCGGCGGACATTGTACCCGAGTAAAGTACATTTGTGGAAGAATTTTCACCGTGATTGATCCCGGAAAGAATGTAATCTGGTTTACGGTGTAGAAGCTCTGAAATAGCCAATTTCACACAATCAACCGGAGTTCCTGAACAGGCATAGGCTTCAATCTGTCCAAAAAGATCCGAAGGAAAGAGTCGAAGCGGATGATTTATCGTAATCGCATGCCCCATTCCAGATTGGGGTTTATCCGGTGCAACTACAACGACACGTCCAAATTGCTGAGCCATTTCCACAAGTGCATGTATGCCTTTCGCATTTACACTATCATCATTGGTCACTAAAATGAGTCGTTCGTTTTCCATGGATTACTTCGCGTAAAATTAGGCATTAATCAGTTTTAATTTTCTACTTTTGATAGACGATATGAACAATTTAAAATTAATAAGTCCAAGTCAAACAAAAGCTTTCTGCTTCGTTTCTGTTGCTCCTATTCGAAAAGAAGCAAGCGATGCTTCTGAAATGGTTTCTCAACTGTTATTTGGTGAGCCCATCGAAGTCATTGAACATGGTCAACCATGGATAAAAATTAGAACTGTTCTTGATGGATACGAAGGCTACATGGATATCAAACAAGTGTTGCCGCTAACGGACAAAGAATTTCGTCGATGGATGGATTCCTTTTCATATCAAAAAGAAACGCTCATTCAATTATCGACCTCATTTGGCTCCATTTTCACGTCAAAAGGAAGTTTTATTGGTGAGGAAAGCCCCTTCCAAATAGGAGATGTAACTTTTCACCGTGAAAACAATTCGTTGGATTTGAAGAAGTCCGTATGGGAGGACGCAACAGAATTTCTGAATGCGCCTTATCTTTGGGGAGGAAAGTCCATTTGGGGAGTCGATTGTTCTGGATTTGTTCAAGCTGTTTTTCGTTTTCATGGGTATAATCTACCACGGGACGCATACGAGCAGGCTGAAATGGGCACGGACATCGCCTTCGAAGACTGTCAGGAAAATGACCTCGCCTATTTCGCTAATGCTGCAGGTAAAATCATTCACGTTGGAATTATTG
>CAIRMS010000048.1 GCA_903879765.1 uncultured Flavobacteriales bacterium | reverse complement strand
GAACTTTTAAATCTACATAGTAACCTGATTGAGCTGGGGGTGTAAACCAAACTGAACTTCCAGTAAATTGTCCAACTCCACCGATTGTCCAGGTATAATTGCAATTTGCCACTGTTTGTGAGTATCCCGTATTCGTATTCTCAAATGAATATGGAAAAAGTGGTGTAGCAGTCAAAAGAACTGAATCTCCAAAACACAAATCAACATATCCAGTATCTAATGGATTCAAAATATTTGCTCCTACTCCATTTTTAAACGCTTCAATGTGTGGTTGAATGGGTTGAGGTGGATTTCCACAAGCGACATTTGCCACCCATCCTGTGCCTTCATTTACACCATTGGATCGAAAACGCAAGGTTAAACATCCAGATGGATTATTAGGAAAAGATGCTTGAACAAAAAATCCAACAGGATTGGTTCCAGAATTATACGCTCCCAACAACGGGGCACTTGTGGATGGTCCGTCGTACACATACAAAGTGTCCGAAGGATGTATGTCAAACTCAAAACCAATGTTCGTTGCGAAAGAGATCGAAACTTTTGATCCTTGCGTTAAGTCTGGACAAAGTACCAATGTTTGATCTGTATTCGGCAAATAATTCCCAACACCATCAATAAAGTTTGTTCCCCCTGTTGGAACAATTCCAGCACAGTTTAAGGGATTTGTTTGACCGTAATCAGGGTCTGTTATCGTTAACGTTACTTGAGAAAAACCCAAATGAGCTAAAGCAACGAATAAAATGCTAAGTATTTTTTTTGTCATTATTTCTTGTTTTGCATTTCTAACTTCAGAATATTAATGGACTTTACAACTAACAGTTCATTGCTTCCTTCAATTTTGAAATATTGAGTTCGGTCCTTGATTTGCAATTGATAGTCCGTAAAACGAATCTCTTTTTTGGATTTCACTGAAATCGAAGGAAATTGACTTACATCTTTGCCTTCGGGAATAACAACCGTGTAACAAGAATGATCTATTGCGTAGTTGAGGACGTTTATTGTTCCTTGTCCATCTTGTTCAAAGGACTGTAATTCTGTTTTTGAATAACTTTTTGCTAATGCTGGACTTGCCTTTTGAGCAACGAATTGCTGAGCAAATGCAAGTAAGATAACGAGTAAACCTTTTTTCATGAATTCAGTTTTGTGTCGACTAGACGTTTAATATCGTTGAAAAGTTGTACCTAATGTTCAAATATTTCAATTTCATGCTAAGTTAATAAAACTTAATTTTGTCCAAACATAATTCCTTAGTTAAAATTCATGGAGAATTCAGCATTAGAAAAAGTAGCTTCTCAGGTAAGAAGAGACATCGTTCGTATGGTTTCAGCAGTCAATTCAGGTCACCCTGGAGGGTCGCTTGGTTGTGCCGATTTTTTAAGCTTTTTATATTTTGAGCAAATGAACTTCAATGCGGAGACATTCGACATGGATGGCATCGGTGAGGATTTATTTTTCTTGTCGAATGGACACATTTCACCTGTTTGGTACAGTGTTTTAGCAAGAGCTGGTTATTTTCCAGTTGCTGAATTAGGGACATTTAGAAAGTTATCAAGTCGCTTACAAGGCCACCCTTCGACGGATAAAAAACTGCCAGGAATTCGCATGGCTTCTGGTTCATTAGGACAAGGTCTTTCTGTTGCGGCAGGAGCAGCTCAAGTGAAAAAGTTGACTGGAGACCAAGGTATTGTTTATACACTACATGGAGATGGAGAATTACAAGAAGGCCAAATTTGGGAAGCTGCGATGTATGCCGCTGCAAATAATGTTGATAACCTCATCGCAACGATTGATTACAATGGGCGTCAAATTGATGGAGATGTAGAGGATGTGATGTCTTTAGGAAACTTGGCACAAAAATGGTTAGCGTTCGGTTGGGAAGTATTGGAGATGGACGGACATCAGTTCGAAGATATCCGTACGAAAATGACGGCAGCAAAAGCATTATGTGGAAAAGGTAAACCAGTAGTCATCATTATGAAAACAGAAATGGGTCAAGGTGTTGATTACATGATGGGGTCTCATAAATGGCATGGTGTTGCTCCAAATGCAGAACAACTTACTGCAGCATTAGCACAATTAGAAGAATCCTTAGGTGATTATTAATGAAACAGTGGATATGCGTATTGTTTATTTGTATTGCTAGTTTCGGCTGGACGCAAAAAAACACGCGTATATTGTTTATTTTGGATGCATCGAATAGCATGAATGTGGATTGGAACAATAACCAAACACGCATTATTGCTGCCAAGGAAGTCTTGATTCAAGAAGTGGAAAAATTAAGAGGAATTCCAAATTTGGAAATTGCTTTACGCGTATACGGGCATCAAACTCCCGTTACCAATACTTACCAAGATTGTAGTGATACCAAATTGGAAGTTCCGTTCGGAGCAAATACGGTGGATGCAATTAAGTTGAAGGTAAAGTCTATACAAGCGAAGGGATGTACACCAATCGCTCGTTCCCTCGAAGCAGCTGCTGGAGATTTTCCGGATACACTGGCAAGAAACTTTATTATCCTAATTACAGACGGCCTGGAATCGTGTGACAATGACCCGTGTATCATTGCCCGAAAATTAAAAGATAAAGGGGTGAAAGTGACACCATTTGTTATCGGATTAGGAATGGATTTGTCCTATTTGGATAAATTTGATTGTATCGGTGCTTATTCAGATGCGGAAAGTAAGGAGTCTTTCAAAAATGTGTTATCATCCATTATTTCAAAAACACTCGTTAACACGACTGTTCAAGTCAACTTAAATGACATCACAAAAAAACCACTCGAAACGAATGTCACGATGTTCTTTTACGAAAGTGGGACTTCCAAATTAAAATACACCTTTACCCATACTTTAAACCGCAAAAACCTCCCGGACACATTGGTTTTAGACCCGGATTTGAAATATGATTTAGTAGTGAACACACTTCCAAGACTGGAGAAAAAAGGAATCATCCTTCAAAAACACACACACAATACGATTGTCGTGGACGCACCGCAAGGTTATTTAAAATTTACAGCAAGTAGAAACACGCAGAATCCAAGCTTTCAAATGCGTGTATCTCTCAAAGATGAAGGCAGAACCTTGCATGCACAAAATTTAAATTCAACACAGAAATACATCGTCGGGACATATGATGTGGAAATTTTCACCTTACCAAGAACGTATCAACGCGTAGAGATCACTCAAAGTAAAACGACGTATATTGATGTTGTTCCAGCTGGAATATTTCAATATTCAGTTGCGAAAGCAACAGTCGGACAAATATTCTATGAACGTCAAACGGACCAGTGGGAATGGGTTTGCAACATCGATGAAGGTCCATTAGAAGGTAAATGGTCCTTGCAACCCGGAAATTATAAAATTGTTTACCGCGAAAAAGACCAAAAGTCGAGCGCATATACAAAAGAAAAAAAGTTTAGAATCGATTCAAATAAAACACTCTCATTAAATTTATAATTATGGAATTTGAAATACTAGGAAACAAAGACACGCGATCGGGATTTGGAGAAGGATTAGCGGAATTAGGACGCACGAATCCAGATGTTGTCGCATTGTGTGCTGACTTAACTGGTTCCTTGAAAATGGATGCCTTCCAAAAAGAAAATCCAGAACGTTTTTTTCAAGCGGGTATCGCTGAAGCAAACATGATTGGACTAGCAGCAGGTATGACCATTGGTGGAAAAATTCCATATACAGGTACATTTGCCAATTTCTCGACGGGACGCGTTTACGATCAAATTCGTCAATCAGTCGCATACTCGCAGAAAAACGTGAAAATATGTGCTTCACACGCTGGACTTACCCTAGGTGAAGATGGGGCAACACACCAAATTTTAGAAGATATCGGAATGATGCGTATGTTGCCAAACATGACTGTGATTGTTCCTGCTGACTTTAATCAAACAAAACAAGCAACTATTGCGATTGCTGAACACAATGGTCCAGTTTACCTAAGATTTGGTCGCCCAGTGATGCCAATCTTTGTGAAACCCGATGCGAAATTTGTGATAGGGAAAGCAGATGTATTAGCTGAGGGAACAGATGTAACCATCATCGCATGTGGACACCTAGTTTGGAAATCCATTGAAGCACTTGCTATCTTGAAAGAGAAAGGAATTTCTGCGGAATTAATTAATATGCATACCATTAAGCCATTGGATGTTCAAGCGATTTTAGCATCAGCGGGTAAAACTGGATGCGTAGTGACAGCGGAAGAGCACATGATGAATGGCGGATTAGGAGAGGCTGTTTCTCAAGTATTAAGTAGAGAATTGCCTTGTCCACAAGAGTATGTAGCTGTTAACGATTCTTTCGGTGAAAGCGGAACGCCCATGGAATTGATGACGAAATACGGCATCGATACACAAGATGTAGTGAATGCAGCTATGAAAGCCATCGCACGAAAAGCATAAACATTCTTGTAACTTTTGTTGCTATCAGAACCAAGTACTTACGTACCTTTGTCTTATGAAAAAAAACATGGGAAATAAGGATCGTTTAATTCGTAATGCGATTGCGATGATACTGTTAATTGTTTCATTGATGGATTTATTACCTTCCACTTGGAATGCTGTTGCATTGATTATTGCGGCAATGTTAATCGTAACTTCTTACACGTCTTTTTGTGGACTGTATTCCCTATTTGGATGGAACACGTGCAAGGTTAAATCTTAATTGATTTCATCTGAGATAAGTTTCGTCGCCGCTTTCAAGGTGCTTAGCGCTGGGTAGCAGGTTACGTTAAAATTAGAACTAAATAAAAAAAAGGAGGCCCAATGGCTTCCCTTTTTTGTTCTAAGCTTTAAATTTGTTTAAAAAAACTATTATGAAATATTTTCTATTCTCATTATTAACTATCAATAGTGCTTTTATGTTTGGTCAAACTTATCAGAAAGTAGGCTCTAAATTGGTCAAAACAGGAACCTCACTTACTGTTAAATGGACAAATGAATCAGGCGGAGTAAATACTCAAAAGGCTACTTGTAACGAAGTGGAGACAAAAGTGGCTGGTACAATAAATTATACAGTATACAAATGCATTTGTACCACAGGAGATTATTTCGTAATGAATATATACAATGATAAATCATTAGATATCCAATATTACAATGAATTAGACTCACAATATTATCTAAACGGAGAGCCGTTTCGTTTATCATATTCAAAACCCACACCTTAATCAGATTCCTTACTTCGACACTTTTAATACTTTACTTGTTCTATAGGCCACGTTCTTTCGTTTTCACTATCTCCCTCTGTTTGATATTCTTTGATTCAAGATAGTTCGAACTCGGATAGTGTATCAAGTATCTCAAGCATCATTTTAGCAATAGGATTCTCCTTCTAATAAATCTTTTTTCAAATCCTTCTTTGGTGGATTTCACGTTAACTCCTTTGCTTATGAACCGAATCGTGTTTAGTATGTCAAGATTAACTATGAATTGATTTCCTCCGCTATCAGGTTTTTTACTTCGATCAACGTGGATAATTTTGGGTAACATGTACCCTTTGCACAAACAAAAATTCCAAGAGCATAACTTGCTGACATGGGAAGTTCCTTGTGAAATGACAGAAGAGTGTTTTCTGGCCAGGTAACAATTTCACTCGTTTGAACTTCCATAATGTGTACTTCTGTCAATCCTTGATTCATTTCTAATAACAACTGTGCCCAATTGGAATAACCTGATCCGTAGGTTTCCATTCCATCGTACATGTTGGCGAGCATTTGACGTGCGTTTTCAATCCAACGCTCTTCACGGAAATAGGTTCCAAGTCTGTAAAAATTACGCGCTATTACGGAGTTACTAGAAGGAATGACATTGTCGTGAATTTCCATTTTACGAACAACCAATTGCGAATCATTTGAGGTGAAGTAACACATTTTGCTTTCTGGATGCATGAATTCCTCTTCCACCAAAAGCGCCCATTTATTCGCCTGTTCTAACCAACTTAACTCACCCGTTCGTTGATACAATTGAATAAACGCATCAATAGCATGTGCGTAATCTTCGAGAAATCCATCTATACTTGGGACGCCATTTGTGTTTACATGATATAAATGGTCACTTGAATGAAGTTGATTTGAAAGCATCCATTTGCCGATTTTTCGTGCTTCGATTAAAAACTCTTCTTGACGCAAGGAATTGTACGCTTGACACATTCCTTTGATTAGTTGAGCATTCCAGGAAGTAAGGCATTTATGGTCTAGTCCTGGAGCGACTCTTTTTTGACGCTCTGATAAAAGCACGGATTTCCAATCAGCTACTTTTCTTTCAAGGACTTCCAAGTCGAGGTTCCATTTCTTCGCAAAATCACTATCGCTTTGTGTTTTTAAGGGGATGTATTTATCTTCCTCCCAGAAACCGCGATTGGAAACAGAATAATAATCTGCAAAAAGTGGATAGTCTGTTAAAATAATCGATTTTAATTCAGTTTCATTCCAACAATAATATTTTCCTTCCTCACCTTCACTATCCGCATCTATCGCACTATAATATGCTCCGGAATCATCTTTCATTTCACGCTTTAACCACGTGAAGATTTCTTCCACGATTACTCGGTATGCGTCCACATGAAAAGCTTCATGGCCAAGCGCATATAATTCCATCAACTGAGCATTATCGTAAAGCATTTTCTCAAAATGAGGGACCTTCCAGATCATGTCCACGGAATAACGCGTAAAGCCGCCGCCGATTTGATCGTAAATGCCTCCAAACGCCATTTTGTCCAAGGTCAAACGAACATATTCTTGCAACTTTTCGTCCTTGAAAAACTTACTATGTGCTAATAGATATGCATAATTAGTTGGCATGGGAAATTTCGGAGCCCGACTCATTCCGCCTTCTATCCAATCAAATTGCTTTTTCCATCGTGCAACTAACTCTACTAATTTTTCACTTTGAAGATTTGGTTCGTGCTGTGGAATTGTTATTAATTCATTTATGCTGAGTCCTTCGTGCAGTTTCGTGGCATATTCTTCCACTTTAGCAAAGTCATTTTGAAACGTATAGACTAGGGACTTTAAAATATGTATCCATTGCTCTTTTGGGAAATATGTTCCACCATAAATTGGGCGTCCATCAGGAAGCGTGATACAATTCAATGGCCAACCACCTCTTTGCGTCATGAGTTGAACAGCTGACATATATACTTGATCGACATCAGGACGTTCCTCTCGGTCCACTTTGATGTTTACGAAATGTGCGTTCATTAAATCTGCGACCTCCTGATCTTCAAAACATTCGTGTGCCATCACATGACACCAATGGCATGCAGAATAACCTATACTAATTAACACCATTTTATTCAGGCGCTTGGCTTCCTTAAAAGCCGCATTGCTCCAAGGAACCCAATGAACGGGATGATGTGCGTGTTGAATCAAATACGGAGATGATTCTTTACTAAGTTGATTTGAAATTTGCATAGTATTTGATTAAAAAACAAAGAAAACCTATATTTGTTGAATAGAACCATCCCGTGAAAAAATTTCGACCTTATCAAGTTCTACTTTTTGTAATACTTGTGCTTTCTCTTCTGCTGATTCCCGCCTATTTTATTCCAGATGGCGGAGGTAAATTTCTAGGTGTAAACTGGCAGTTTTTACGCATCGAAAATATTTTTTCGCCGAAAAAACAGGTGTCCAAAGATATCTCCAAAATCATACAGAAAGTTGATACAAGTGACATCAACGGGTCTCTTATCAAGCACAAAAATGGTGGCTCAAGTAAATTACTAGGTGGTGCAAATGGTGGTGCTTTAAGCACAGAAAGTGCGACCGTTTTACAAATGAATACCCCTGCGAAATTGAATTTATTTCGATTT
>CAIRMS010000047.1 GCA_903879765.1 uncultured Flavobacteriales bacterium | reverse complement strand
CGAGCGAACTTACGTTTTGTCGTTTCCGTAGCAAAACAATACCAAAATCAAGGGTTAACACTTCCTGACTTAATCAACGAAGGAAATCTTGGATTAATCAAAGCAGCACAGAAAGTTGATGAAACACGTGGATTCAAATTTATCTCATACGCCGTTTGGTGGATTCGTCAATCAATCTTGCAAGCATTAGCTGAACAAGCACGTATTGTACGCTTACCATTGAACCAAGTTGGATCTTTGAATAAAATCAACAAGGCATTTTCTCGACTTGAGCAAGAATTCGAGCGTCCACCTTCAGCTGAAGAATTAGCAGAAGCATTGGAAGTTCCTGAAGACAAAATCAAGGAAAGCTTAAATGTATCAGGACGCCACGTATCTATGGATGCACCATTATCTTCAAACGAAGATGGAGGAACATTGATGGATGTCATGGCAAACACAGATGCACCTCGCACAGACCAAGCCCTTATGGCTGAGTCTCTTCAAAAAGAAATTGAGCGCTCGTTGAGTACGCTAACAGATAAAGAACGTGAAATCATTCGTTTATTCTTCGGAATCGGAATGAATCACGGCTTAACGTTAGAGGAAATCGGTGCAAAATTCAACCTAACACGTGAGCGTGTACGTCAAATCAAAGAAAAAGCGATTCGACGTCTGCGACACACCTCTCGAAACAAATTACTGAAGTCCTATTTAGGATAATCATTGTAAAGGCTGTCTGCGAAAGTGGACAGCCTTTTTTTCTTCCCTATTTTTTTAGAATCAACAATCAATCAACACATAAACAAAAAAAGAATGGAATCGAAAGATGGCTATGAAAAAGAGCTTCACTCGCACATTGAGCAGGAGCGCGCAGCGGTAACGTTGCAAAGTAAGGTCGGCGAATTATTGTACGACAAAGGAATTGAATTGGTCTTATTCCGCAATCACTTAACGGATGTGACCATTTCTGAAATCCTTAATTTACACGAGTACGCTAAGAAAGTTGTGAATAAACCTATTGACGTGTTTACCACCTCTGAATTAGCTGTTGCTATAATGAATATGGATGTAACCGCATCCAAATTGGACATTGGAAAACTAGCAAGTGAGTGGTTAGCTGAACAAGCAAACTACGCATCCAAAGCAGCATTCTTGTCTGATAAACTTGGTAAACTTCCAGCACAACAAACAATCGAACCTCGTGATGTCGTTCTTTACGGATTTGGACGTATTGGACGTTTGGCAGCAAGAGAGTTAATTAAACAAGCAGGGAAAGGACAACAATTGCGTTTACGAGCAATCGTGACACGTGGATCTAGTGATGCAGACATCATCAAACGTGCTTCCTTGTTACGAAATGACTCTGTTCATGGTGCTTTTAAAGGAACCGTTATTGAGGATTTAGCGAACAAAAGCCTTGTCATTAATGGTCAAATCGTTCACATGATTGACGCCTCCAATCCAGAGGACATCGATTACACACAGTTTGGCATCAATAATGCTTTAATAATTGACAATACAGGTGTTTTCACCAACCGTGAGCAATTGTCTCGTCACTTACAAGCGAAAGGTGTTTCAAAAGTATTATTGACCGCACCAGGAAAAGAAGTTCCCAACATCGTTTACGGAATCAACCAAGGAACCTTGGACATTGAAAACGAAAACATTTTCTCAGCGGCTTCTTGCACAACGAATGCCATCTCCCCTATTTTAAAGGTGGTGAACGATAAATTTGGCGTCGTGAAAGGGCACATCGAAACGGTTCATGCCTATACGAATGACCAAAACCTATTGGACAACATGCACAAAAAAGTGCGCCGTGGACGTTCAGCAGCGATTAACATGGTTATCACATCTACCGGAGCTGGTAGTGCCGTAACGAAAGTAATTCCAGATTTAAAAGATAAATTAACTGCCAACGCAGTACGTGTCCCAACGCCAAATGGATCCTTGGCTATCTTAAGCCTTGAATTAGGAAAAGGAACAACTGTTGAGGATGTGAATGCAGCAATTAAAGATGCAGCATTAAACGGCGAATTGGTGAATCAAATTCACTATTCATTCGATCCTGAATTAGTATCTAGTGATATTATCGGAAATACCTGTTGTTCCGTGTTTGACTCCAATGCAACAATTGCATCCGTGGACGGAAAAAATGTGGTCTTGTACGCATGGTACGACAACGAATTCGGTTATACGAAACAAGTGATTCGACTAGCGAAATACATTTCGAAGGTTCGAAGAGCAATGTACTATTAATTGAAAGCCTCCTTCGGGAGGCTTTTTTTTTGATATTTCATTAAACTTTAGAAAGAAGATTGATTGAATCAAGTCAAAAGAATTATTTTTGAGACATGAATCAAAAAAGAATCACCATTGCCATTGACGGATTTTCAGCTTGTGGAAAAAGCACCCTCGCGAAGGACCTTGCAAAACGCCTTGGTTATGTCTTCATTGATTCTGGCGCCATGTATCGCGCAGCGGCTCTTTATTGTTTGAACCATCAATTGATTCAAGATGGAAAATTAGACAAGGTAGGAATTGACTCGCAATTGTCACAGATGGACATTCACTTTGAAACAGTAGCTTCGGAATCACACATCTTTTTAAATGGACAAGATGTCTCGAACGAAATTCGCGAGCCAAAAGTCGCAGAGATAGTTTCCATTGTAGCAGCCTACAAACCAATCCGCGAAAAATTAGTAGAAGCCCAGCAAAAAATGGGTGTATTAGGCGGAATCGTTATGGATGGTCGAGACATTGGTTCGGTTGTGTTTCCAAATGCTGAACTGAAGTTATTTGTCACTGCTGATACTGAAATTCGTGTTCAGCGTAGATTAGCAGAAATGCAATCCAAAGGAATCGAAATGTCAGTAGAAGAAGTACGTCAAAATTTAGCGGAACGCGACCACCTAGATTCAACACGAGCAGAGAGTCCATTAATTCAAGTTGCGGATGCACTTGTGTTAGACAATTCTCAGCTCACAAAAGAAGAACAGTTAAACTGGGTGTTGGATAAAGTGAATTTACTCGTAACCAATTAACGCGAAGACAGAAAAGGACGATAACCAATGGTCAATATCGTAATTTCCTTTCCCGATACTCTCTTGTGCATAGTCCCACATTTGATTCATCGCTAAAACCCATTCAGCCTTCGTAGCTGCATCCAAGGTTCCTTCAGGCATTGTTTTTAACATTCCATTTAGACACCAAATACGGTTCAAATGATAACCATCCCAATGTGATTCATATCCATCGTGTTTCGCTGAACGTTTGATTTGCAGTGCTACATTCACCTTCGTTGAAATAAATAAATTCGGACAGAATTTCTTACACCATTTGACATATTTTTCCGGTGTCATAACCTTTCGCATCAAATCGGCAACCAATAAACTGGCTGACATAAAATCGTATTCGTATGGTTCTTTTTCGATACTTGTGTTTTGAATTTTGCCATAATATTTTTTCGCAGCGGAAGAAACCACTTTTTTCAATGTTTCATCATTGAATTGAACAGCGTAATCATAGGCAAAAGAAAGAGCCATCGCTGGACTGTCATGACTTCCGGACAATTCGACCTTATCTACTTGTTTCCAAACAACGGAATGCACTAAAGCTACATATTCACTGAGAGGAGCGAGATTTTTCAACCAACGTTGCGCATCTCGGTCTTTCCATGTACTGAGTTCTTCCGCCATCTTTAGCACCCACGCTTGTCCATATGGAAATTCAAAAAGACCATTTTCATGTGAACGCACATATTCCAATTCCTTTTTTATCTTCTCTGGATTAAAACTTTCATTCAAACGATTTCTCATTTCGGCAGCTTCCGCAATATTTGGGAATAGCTTCAAAATTTTAATCATGCACCAATGGTTGTGCACACTACTATGCCAATCATAGCAGCCGCAGAAAGAAGGCCAAAGATCTTTTGGACTGCCCGTAGGAACTTTTTCACTGAATCCTTTATAGAAATAGTGAGGATAGGTCTTGGAAACACAGCCTAGTGAAAGTTGGGCAAAATAAGAAGCACCAGCTTCAGACATGGTATATCTACCGTCCGGCAATGTGTTTATTAAACTATTACCCAAGTTCATGTTGATTGAACTTTGTTCCTGTACTTGTACTTGTGCGTTTGAAACAAAGGCAACAAATAATAACAAATAAAATACGTTTTTCATCATCGTTTCTTTTAACTAATTATTCAGCTGAGGGTGCTTTGAATCCATTTTTCATAATAGCCATGGATTCTTTTCCAATTCCAACAATGGAAATGATGTTTAAAGGGAATTCCAAAAGGACGTGTGAGAAACTCAAGAAGAATAATAAACTCAATCCCAAAGAATAATCGTAGGCATAGAACACACTGGCAACAACCCAAAGTAAAATCACTGCAGCAAAACGCAATTTTGGTACTTGGTGCCAACGAATGACTTCAGTTTTACTGAACCAGTTTAAGTAATGGTATAAGTATGCGAATGCGATGAAACGCATCAACATGATTCCAATCGTTGAATTGTACACGATAGATGCATATTTCTCCAAGGAGAATCCTGTAAACAATTTCGCTGGAATTGGCTTCATTTGGTACTCATCCAACATACCTTCTTTCGAAAATAAAAGAAGAATATTGTCCACTTGGAAATTCGGATTCAAGGGTTGTTTTTTAATTAAATAAGCCTTGTTCGGTATTTTTGAAAGGCTGTCCACCAATCCGTTTAGGTTTTCTTTTGTAATGAAGTTGTATTGTGTATTCGCATCTTTAAAATCCTTTTTCTTCACGAAAGAAACAAAGTCCGCATTCGTGTATACTGGATCATTAATGAGATTAAAGTGATCCATGATGCTAATGTTTGTTGCATAGAATCCATCCCCTTTCGCGTAATGGGCATTTTTTCCAAACTCTGAAATGGGTGCTTTCGGATCTACTGGTAATGCAAAAACCAATATTAAAGGCACGGTTACGAATCCAACCATTTGCCACATACCCGAAACGCTTCTTGTTTTCAAAGAACCGAACAACATGAAAAGACCAGTAAATACATACACGTGAATCAATGTTGGCACCAAAGAAGTCAAGGCGAAAACAGTTGTACTTTCAGCATTAGAAGTCGCATTATCTGGACTCAACCAGCCAGAAACAAAGACATACAAGAATAGAATGGCAACTATTTTCACAATCAGGTTTTTCACCAAGGCGAAAAGCACTGCGCTAAACAAAGCAAAAACCAAGAGTTTATCGAAGAGATTCATTTTCACGAAATAGTCATATACTTCGACGCTGACACCAAAATCCTTCGCAAATGCCGCATAGGAAAGCAGTATTCCAACCAACAGTAAAACAACGAAATCGTATTTCCCTTTCGCATAATAATTTCGGTCGTGCAACCAGCTGATTTCAGTTAAGTAATGTAAGGGCCCTAAATAAGCGTAAGCCAATAAGAATGTTTCAAATGGATAAAAGTATGCAAGTACT
>CAIRMS010000046.1 GCA_903879765.1 uncultured Flavobacteriales bacterium | reverse complement strand
GGTGCAAAGGTAATTATAAAGTCTTTCCCAAAGGCTTGAAACAAATGAACAAAATTGCTACATTTGTAAAAATCAAAATTGACATGAATATTCCAGCTGAATTAAAGTACACAAAAGACCACGAATGGGTAAAAATCGAAGGAGATGTTGCCATTGTAGGAATTACAGAATTTGCACAAAGTGAATTAGGTGATATTGTTTACGTTGAAATCGAAACTATCGGTGAAACACTTAACCAAGAAGAAGTTTTCGGAAGTGTTGAAGCGGTTAAAACAGTTTCTGATTTATTTATGCCCGTAAGCGGCGAAATTCTTGAATTCAATGAAGCATTGGAAGGAAACCCGGAATTGGTTAACTCTGATCCGTATGGAGAAGGTTGGATGATTAAGGTAAAATTGTCAGATACGTCACAGTACGAGCAATTGTTAGACGCTACAACATATGAAGGCTTGATTCATTAACAAGTCTTGTAAATCAAATTAAAACCGCTCAAAAGGCGGTTTTTTTATGGCCAACACGTATTGCAAACTGTTGATTCGACAGTACTCTCTAATTTATCTTCTATTTGATAAAAGAAATCGATGTTCGTTAACTTCTCTAATTCGTTTATAGAGATGGCAAATTCCATCAATGGAAGTTTCGAACCTTGATTCGGAAATACAAAAGCAATTCCTTTAGATTTTGGTCCTTTAAAATCTACAATTGCCTTGAAATAGTAAGCGGGTACACTTACCTTATTCGTGCCAATTGTTGGTAAATTTGGGCTTAAAATTGGCCCGGTAACAATTAAAATGGAATCAAGGGCAACCGCCCAATCGCGAACTTTCTCTTCAAGTTTCTTCCAAATCCCACGATTAAACGCGGGTAGCTGAGGACTCATATTACTATAATAAAAAGATTCCTCCATACTTTGAATGGACCAGCGCATATCTGCTGCCGGAGCTAAATGTCCACGGTCGTATCCGCTTTTCGCATAATCCCCATCAGTAGCGGTACCTGATTTAACCAATGGATCCTCTTCAAAATTATCCGATCGCTCAATGATACCGGATGCTTCTTTTTTTGTTAAACAATAGGCAATCCATTTTGCTTGTTCATGGGTTTCATTATACACAAAACCGTACGCTAAATGGTGTAAATAAGTTTCTCCCTCTTGTAAACGTGGTGTTTCCAATGGGAGTGCTTTCGCACTATTGGTTGTTTTGTAAAAGAAACCATAAGACACAAAAAAAGCCAATACCACCAAAAAGGTGAATACTGGCTTATTATAGTTAAAATGCATTTTAAGCGTCAATTTTCGCATATTTTGCGTTTTTTTCGATGAATTCTCTACGAGGTGGAACATCATCACCCATTAACATGGAGAAAATTTGATCACACTCTGCAGCATTGTCTATAGTTACTTGACGAAGCGTTCTACTTTCAGGATTCATTGTTGTTTCCCAAAGCTGTTCCGCATTCATTTCTCCAAGACCTTTGTAACGCTGAACATTCACAGAAGATTCAGAACCGCCACCTTTCAAATCACTTATTAAACGGTCACGTTGGTCTTCGTTCCAAGCATACTCAGATTTTGTGCCTTTTTTCACTTGATACAATGGAGGAGTTGCAATATAGATGTATCCATTTTCAATCAACTCCTTCATATAACGGAAGAAGAATGTTAAAATTAAGGTCTCAATGTGAGAACCATCGACATCGGCATCACACATGATGATGATTTTGTGGTAGCGAAGTTTTTCTAGGTTCAGCGCTTTTGAATCTTCTTCGGTACCAATTCTTACACCAAGTGCGGTATAAATGTTTTTAATCTCTTCATTTTCGAAGATTTTGTATTGCATTGCTTTTTCCACGTTAAGGATTTTTCCTCTGAGTGGCATAATCGCTTGAAAGTGACGGTCACGACCTTGTTTTGCAGTTCCACCCGCCGAATCTCCCTCGACAAAGTAAATTTCACAAGAAGCAGGATCTTTTTCGGAACAGTCAGCTAATTTACCTGGTAATCCTGATCCAGAAAGAACGTTTTTACGTTGAACCATCTCACGTGCTTTTCTAGCAGCATGACGTGCTCTAGCAGCAAGAATTACTTTCTCAACAATCAATTTAGCCTCAGCAGGATGTTCCTCTAAGTAGGCAGATAACATTTCAGAAACAGCCTGACTTACCGGTGCAGTTACTTCACGGTTACCCAATTTTGTTTTTGTTTGTCCTTCGAATTGTGGCTCTTGAACTTTCACTGAAACAACTGCTGTTAATCCTTCACGGAAGTCATCACCATCAATTTCAATTTTCTCTTTCGCCAACATACCTGAGTCCGTAGCGTATTTCTTCAAGGTATTTGTTAAACCTCTACGGAAACCAGACAAGTGCGTTCCACCTTCATGCGTGTTGATGTTATTTACGTAGGCCTGAATGTTCTCCGTGTAGGACGTGTTGTAGGTCAAAGCAACTTCAACTGGAATATTTTCACGTTCACCTTCGAAGTAAATCACGTCAGAAATCAATGCTTCACGATTTCGGTCCAAGTATTGTGCAAATTCCTTTAATCCACCCTCTGAATGATACATCGTGGTTGGATGATTTCCTTCGTCATCTGTTACACGGTTATCCGTTAATGAAATTGTAATTCCTTTATTCAAGAATGCTAATTCACGCATTCTTGCCGCAAGTGTATCAAAATTATATTCTGTGGAATCGAAAATTGTTCCATCTGGTTTAAACGTAACTTCAGTTCCTGTTTCCGTCGATTCACCTACAACTTTAACATCGTATAATGGTTTACCAATTGAATACTCTTGTTGAAACACTTTCCCTTCGCGACGAACAGTCGCTTTTAATGCAATGGAAAGCGCGTTTACACACGAAACACCCACACCATGGAGTCCACCAGAAACCTTATATGTATCCTTGTCGAATTTACCTCCCGCATGGAGAACCGTCATAACCACTTCAAGAGCAGATTTTTTCTCTTTCGTGTGCATGGCAGTCGGAATACCACGTCCATTATCTACAACAGTAATGGAATTATCTTCATTAATAAAAACATCGATTTTATCACAATGTCCAGCCAACGCTTCATCAATGGAGTTATCAACCACCTCATAAACCAAATGGTGTAATCCCTTAACCCCAACATCTCCGATGTACATTGCGGGACGCTTACGCACCGCTTCTAATCCTTCTAATACCTGAATATTATCAGCAGAATAATTATCCCTTCTTTCTTCTTCAGCCATATCTCTTTTTATTTCGTTTTATCACTTTTTTCAAGTCTAACAAAAATAAGAAAAATCAGGGCTTTTAGCAGTGTTTAAAAGGTTTTGAAAAGCTTAACTTATCAACAAAATTTCAACCGTTTCAACTATTTTTCTATCCATGATGTAATGGACTCATCATCTGGCTGAACTCTTGGAGAAATGACCTTCGAAAGGTGTCCATTTTCATCAATCAAATACTTTTGAAAATTCCACTCTACCTTGTTATCTTCCAATCCATTTTTAGTTTTTTCAGTTAAAAAATGATAAACGGGATGCATGTCTTTTCCTTTAACAGAAATCTTTGACATCATAGGGAAGCTCACTCCATAGTTCATTTTGCAGAAACTTTCAATTTCTTCATTTGATCCAGGCTCTTGTGACATAAAATCATTTGCTGGAAATCCTACAATCACAAAGTTTTTTCCTTTATATTTTTCGTATAAAGCTTCTAACTTTTCATACTGAGGTGTCAAGCCACATTTTGAAGCC
>CAIRMS010000045.1 GCA_903879765.1 uncultured Flavobacteriales bacterium | reverse complement strand
ATGTTGTGGTTGAAAATTTAAACCTTCCGAAAAGTGAGTCCATCGGTATTGCGGTTTCACTTGAAATCCTTTATTGTTCCAATTTGCGGATAACTCAAAAGATTGACCAAATCCATCGCTTGCTACCTGATCATTCCTCCATGTTCCGCCAATTTGATCAAATACAAAAACCTTTTTAAACTGAAAAGCTTGATAAGAAGCGTCCAATTGAATGGATCCTATTTTTTTTAACGCGGAAATTCTAAGGGACTGATTCCATTGTTTTTCAAGTGAATTCAATTGGTATTGAACATTGTTGCTGAAGTAATTTCGCTGCATCAACTCCGGCAAAGCATTACTTAAATGATGTTCCAAACGAAATGAGGCATAAGTGAAAGGTAGTAGTAATTTACTTGAGGAAGTAAAACCATTTCCCCCACCAGAGATGTTGATGGCATCTTGGTGTTCAAATTGAACTTTCGAAGAGTGGTACAGAATATCATTCCTCCACCAAAGTTCAGTTGTATCATGATACAATAGCTTATCGTGCCATTTTCGCATGCGATAACTCAAGGCACTTTGTAGTTGCATCTTATTGCGATCTAGAAAAACACCAAGGTCATTCGAAAAGCATCGCTCTCGAAATCGATCTTGTGTCGTATCAAGATTCCAAAATACGTTCTGATACAATTGTGTTAAGCTATCAAATTCCTGATAATCTCTTTTAGATTCAAAGAATTCTTGACGTGCAAGCAAACCAAATCCTTTGATGGAATCTTGATCAAAATCAAAACGATGCTGTAAACGAAGGTGTGAAAGCGCTTGGTCACTTTGAGCATTTTCTTTTTGAACGGACTGTAAATACAAGTCTACACCTGCTAAAGGAAGCGCATTCGTTAATCCATTCGACCATGAGCGAGTCACTACATCTTTTCCTGTCTGTAGGTCAAATGAATATTGTTTTCCGGTACGAAGTATGTGTGCATTAAAATGTTGGAACGAAAAATCATCATTTCTTAAAAATCCATTTCCTTTTGACTTGTCAAAAGTAAGATTTACTAAAATTCCGTGTTTGAACGCTTCTTGAAAATCCACCTTCAACCGTTGTGATCCTTGCGCACCAAAAGCATAGAAGAATCCGAGATGCGGAAGCGCCGAAAACAACAATTTAGTTTCTTTGACTTTTAACACATGAAGCGCACTGCCATTCGCGGCATAAAGTTGAAAAGGAGAAAGAATAGAAGAACTTGGGGAAAGATAGAACGTGGACTGAAAGCTGCTAGTTGAATTTGAAAGTGTATCAAGCAAGCCACCCGTTCGATGCGTACTTTTTACTGTGTCTACATATTGATTAAATGCAGTTTGTCCATAAGTAAGCATGGAAACCAATAGCAACAAGCCACACAAGAAACCTTTTTTCATAAAAGCAAACATAACAAAAAAAGGGGCTCGAGGCCCCTTAACTATTGGATATTTCTGCAATTACATTGCGTTCACACGAAGTTGCAATCCTGATTTCAAGTTTGCAGCTTTGTTCTTGTGAATAATGTTTCTTTTCGCTAATTTATCTAACATCGTAACTACAATCGGTAACATTGTCATCGCTTCGTTACGGTCTTTTGACTCACGTAATTTACGTAATGCATTACGCGTTGTTTTGTGTTGGTATTTGTTCAATACACGTTTCGCATCGTTTGAACGAATACGTTTGATTGCTGATTTATGGTTTGCCATAACTTAATTGTTAATTAATAACGTTCTAAATTCTTTTAAAATCCTTCGTAGCCTATAGGAGAATCGAACTCCTGTTACCAGGATGAAAACCTGGCGTCCTAACCACTAGACGAATGGGCCGTAAACTAGGATTTCCTAATTTTTTGGATTGCAAATATAGTTAGAAATTCTTGAAGCGCAAGGGCTCATTTATTTTTTTTAATAATTTTCTGAATCCTCCTCATGTTTCATTTTAAATCCGAGCCTTTTAGCCGTTTGTAATTTTAAACTTTCCCCCATCATTTGAATCTGTCCGACAGAGATTTCGCTCAAATATTCAAACGGCGGGATATATAAATCAAACTCAAGTGCATGTGCAAAAGACAATTGCACGATTAGTCGCAGTGCATCATCGCTCAGTACCATATTTTGAGGGTCTCTAAACATGAATCCTAAACTACCTTTCCCCTCGATTAAGAAGTGATTCTCATGATTTAAGAAGAGTCTACCTATGAGGTATCCAGCATCCTCCATGCGGTTTTGTAAAAAAGACTCTGCTAAAAAATTAAAAATATGAATCGTAGAAAAATAACCATTGTTCTGGTTTTGCTTAAAATAAGCTGTGCCCCAAAGTGGATTATGGTCAGGCAAGCGAAAAACATTTTGATGCAAATTAAAGACTAGGACGTCACTACCCACATATGCGTGAATCTCAAATTTCCCCTTATCTTGAAAACTTAAGCGAATACGAGGATCAGAAATTGATTTTTTCAATTCTTCTATCTCTGTTTTTATAGTTGTTTTTAAACGCTCAAAAATCTTTTCACTGTCATCCGCGATATCCTGCTTTAACGCAGATTTATGCATAAGTAAATCAACTAATTGAGCTCGATTCTTTTCCATTGGGTCTTTTGCCATAGTTCTTCTTTTTATCAAATTTACGCTTTATGGCATTATTTTTGGAAGGTAGAAGCAAGAAATTTTAGGTAGTTTCTAAAAAAATGACGATATTTGAAATTGAGCATGAAACATAATTGCTCAGAAACGTTAAAAAGAACATGAAAAAAACGATTTGGTTCATTGTTAATCCGATTTCTGGAGTTCGTCGCAAAGACGATATTCCTGGATTAATACATGCCCATTTGGACCACCTTCTTTTTGACTATGAAATTCGTTACACCACACACAAAGGACACGCAACAGATTTGTCGTTAGAAGCTGTGCAACAAAAAATCGATGTTGTTTGCGCTGTAGGCGGAGATGGGTCTGTTCACGAGGTTGGAACAGCATTGATTGGTTCCCAGACACGACTTGCAGTATTGCCAATTGGTTCGGGAAATGGACTTGCACGTCATATGCTCATCCCAAGAGATGTGAAAAAAGCCATTGAATGCATTAATGAAATGAATGACATTCAAATGGACACCGTGTTAGTAAATGACAATCCCTTTTTAGGTGTTGGAGGCTATGGACTAGATGCCGTAATTGCACAAAAATTTGATGAAGATAAAAAACGAGGGTTCCTAACTTATGTCAAACATGTATTTAAAGAGTTTTTTAAATACAATCCGATGAATATTTCCATCGACATGAACGGACAAGTAAAGAAAATGCCCGTTGTTCTTTGCACTATTGCTAATACCTCTGAATTTGGAAATGGCTTCGTTGTTTCCCCGAAATCAGATGCAACAGACGGGAAAATAGAATTATTTATTTTAAAGCCTTTTTCGGTTTGGGGTATCCCACGTATCATCTATCAGTTTTTCACAAAGCGATCAGACGAGTCGATTTATGCAGAAGTAATTTCTTTCGAAAAAGCAAAGATTTCTTTATCCAAAGGAATCGCACATTATGACGGAGAGCCCGTTACCGTGCGTAAAGAATTAAATGTGCAAGTCGTTCCTAAAAGCCTGCACATTCTTGTAGGAAAAAAATAAGATGCAAACTTTTGAATTTGACTTGGCATACCTATTAGGTAAATTAGAGTCGCTAGAAACAACAACTGTTCCCGCTTGGGGAGAAATGTCCGCACAACGTATGATTGAACACCTCTGTGATGCATTATACATGTCATGTGGAATCGGTGAATTTGAATTAGAGGTGCCGGAAGATCGCATTGAAAAAATGCAACTTTTTCTTGCCTCTGATAAACCAATGGCACAAAACATTCGTGTTTCTTTTGCGCATGCTGACACCGCTCTTAGAAATGAAAACATGGAATTCGCATTAGATGAATTCGCTACGGCATTTGTAGACTTCATGGAGAAATACGAAGAGAATCCATCTTTCATAGCCTTACATCCTTTTTATGGGAACCTAGACTTCGAAAAATGGAATCAATTACATGCAAAACACTTCGCTCATCACTTTAAACAATTTGGATTAATTGACTAAAGTATTGATTTACTCGGTATTAATTGGTGTTTCGATTGGAACAATCACCTACCTATACAACCGCCAAAATGGACACAAAGCTCTTTCACAATGGTATTTAAGTGTGATGGCATTCTTCGCGTTAGCATTTCTTATTCTAAAATACTTAGTTTGACTTTCTTTTTGTGAAAGGAATGAAACGAGGTACACTCGATTGATATTCTTTGTATGAAGGGTATTTTCCAGCTGAAAGTTCTTCCGAAAAATCAGAGCTTCCTTTAAAAAGAATAATGAGTAGCGCACAGCCACCGATGGACCAATTGATCCACTCACCGGTTGCGTTGACACTGAATAAGTAAAAGACTACCCAAATCGTTTGCTCCATCAAGTAGTTTGGATGACGCACAATCGACCAAAGTCCTGTTGAAACAAAACCATGAGCATATTCGCCCAAATCTTCACCAGCTTTCATTCGACGGTGTTTTTCTGTTTGGAAATCATACTGCTGCTGATCT
>CAIRMS010000044.1 GCA_903879765.1 uncultured Flavobacteriales bacterium | reverse complement strand
TCATAGGTAGGATTTTCCATGAAACCTGTTTCCAAGATGGTATTTTCTGTTTCAGCTGTCAATTCTAATGAACGGTTTCCGTTTCCGTATCCATCCAAACGCGTGATCAGAGGAGATGAACCATAAGCAATCATTTGAGCTGTTCCGTCTGCTTCTGGCATTGGGTTGTGTGGTACGGCTTCCATTACTTTTACTTCACCTACGGCTGCTTTTCGGCTCGTTATGTATTTTTTCTTTTGTCCGTCGAGCGCTAATGGATCTGTAGGAATGTAATCTTTGTAATTGTTGTAAGCATAGGAAACCGCCATGAAATAATAGCGTTTGAAGTTCACTAAACGTGATTCTCCCTGTGCAAACAAGTCGTTCTTCACACTAAAGCTATGTCGAATTCCTTTGTCTTCTCCATTCACACGCAATACAGGAATCGAAGCATTCAAATCCTCATTGAACTCAAAATTGATGATTTTTCCAACGCCATCTTTCAGGTCACATTGGGCAGTTAAGCGCGCTTTATCTGGGTTCGACAAATCAGATAGGGAGACTTTCGAATCTTTCAACTGATAAATTTGGTAACCTTGAAAATTGTACGTTTTATCCGCATTTGGTTCATTTGAAACGATAAACGGATCAAATTCCTCGTATTTTTCACGGTAATTATTCGAATTCACAGGATTACTTAGAATCAAAATGACTTCATTTTCTAATTCTTGAAGTGTCAAATCAGGCGCATTTGGCCCATCTAGAACCTTAAAGCAGTTTTCGAAAAGTGATTGTGCTTTGTCATCTGCACGTTGAAGTGAACTAACGGATGCAAAAGGATCTCCTGCGGATGCGCGCGCCCAAACGACTCCAACGGTAATGTTATTCACTGCACCTGGTTTTAATACAAATGGACCAGCTGACTGCACAAAACGACGGTCATTGGGAGTGTTGTTGGCTGTTTGTTCTGTCCATACAGGTTGTGGAACTCCGCTTGTTCCCCATCCGAGTGGATCGGTATTTCCAGGAAACATGAATTCACACGGCGTATTTGGATCTGCTTCCGGGTCAGAGATGTGTCCACTTCCACCATAAACAAACTTGGAACCATCTTTCCAGAATCCACGTAGGTAATTATAGTAATCAGAGGCGTTCGTTGGATCCGTTTGATTTGGATTTGCACCATTCGTGGTATTCGAATAATATAAAAAGCGACGCATTCCGAAGCGTTCATTATCGATCACACCATCACCATAACCAATTCCGTTTAGTGCTTCATTGTCGCCAATTCCAAATGCATTGTCTATTCCATCATCGTCTTGGTAGGGTCCTTCAAAAAAGTCGACACCAACTGCGGGAGGAGAATAACCGTATCCTTTGTAACCTGAGTTATCTCCGTCGTAGTTGTCACCATTGTAGTAATAACCTAGTCCACGATTGACATCACACCCAACATAATCATCGTATGGATCACCGAGCGCTCCATCTGTGAAAAATCCAAAGTAGGTATTGTATAACGTTTGGGTCCCACGATTGATTAATTCGTAATTGTAAAAAGTCATGTTGTTGATTTCGTCGTTGGAAGCGAATGCGAATGCTTGTGCACGAATTTCCATTCCAATCGGATCTGCGCCCGTTTCCGTATGGATGTTTCCTTTGTCATTCATGACCCACCAGAAATTTTGGTCTCCGTAAAGTGCTACACTGCGATCAATGCTACAGGACTTGGTTTTTTTAATGTCGTACCAAGGAAAATCCCCATCTTCCCAACGATAGTGTCCATCGCCATTAAAGTCATAAAATGGAGCGAGGTAATAATCTTGTCCGAGGGAAACATCACCGTGAGCCGGCCAGTTTTTAATGCTTTTTGGCACCTTGTAGCCAGGAAAAAGATCATCTTGCGTGGTTGTTCCGTTTTGTTGATCCGCAATTCCTGCTTCGTACCACGCATTAAACTCTCTTACTTCATCCTGTGTGGTGACGAAATGTTGATCGTATTTATTGCAATTATCGTAAGTGGTTTCAGCATAAACCTTAGAAAGTGGTCCTGTCCAATAATCTTGCCCATTTCGGTAACGTAAAGCGGCCAATTTTAATTGATTGTTCACATCTGTTCCGCCTAACCATAGTGCAGCAGTAAAAAGCGCATTGATTCCAGAGTTTTTTGGAATTTCGTATTGCGAATAATTCTGATTAGGGATTTGCCAAAGATTTCCAGCAGTATGAACCATCGCACGAACATTGTTCAGTTCCATGTACGTAGTCGTTGTAGGAGGTGCACAATTGGCGGATTTGGCTTGTGATTTTTTAACTGTGTAGGTGCTCGTATAGGATTGAGCCGATAAAATCAGCACATGAAAGCATGTTAAAAAGCAAAAAATATACTTAGTCATCTTGTAATTTGGCATGAAGATACAAAGAAAAAATAGTTCCGTAACTTTGTGTTATGAGGGAAATTGAAAATGAGGCCGATGTTCATGAGTTAGTTCAAACTTTTTATCAGAAAGTATTGAAAGATGAGTTACTAGCTTCATTTTTCAAGAACTTGAATTTCGAAGAGCACCTACCGAAAATGGAATTTTTTTGGCGCTTTGTTTTGCTCGACGAATCAGGATACACGACAAGCGTGACGGATAAGCACATGCACATGCGTTTGAAAGAGGAACATTTTCAACGTTGGATTTTCTTATTCAATGAGACCTTAGATGAATTATTTATTGGTGAAAAAGTGGAACTAGCGAAGCAACGTGCAGCGGTAATTGGCTGGACCATCCAAAGCAAAATGTAGGCAGGTCTCGAAATACACAATGCACGTTTCAAAACTTGTTTTTATTCGTTCATTTTCTTCGCAAATTGTCTCTATTTTCGTTTCATGTCAAAAAAGGCCGAAGATTACAGTAAAAAAGGATTGCGCACCAGTTACGTTTCAACCGTAATTGGAATCTCACTCGTATTATTCATGATTGGATTAGTATTGGGGGGGATTTTCGGATTGAAAAGTGTCCAAAAGCAAGCGAAAGAAAGTTTGCAAGGAGATATTTTCTTCAAATCTGAATTAAACGATGCCGACATCAAGCAAATAGAGGAGCAATTGAATACATGGAAAGAGTTTTCTGATGTGTATTTTGTTTCCCCGGAGCGAGCAATTCAAGAATTTAGTGGCGATAGTCAAGTTGAACAAGAAGTGCAAGCCATGTTTTTGGATGAAAATCCTTTGCCACCAACCATCGGATTTAAACCAAAAGAATCATACGCTACAAGCAAAGGAATGGCGCATATTCAAGCAAAATTAATGAAGCGTTTTCCAGAGGAAATCGACGAAGTAAATTACGATAAAGCGAGTGTCGCAAACGTCAATTTAGGATTTAAACAATTCGTATTTCTCTTTTTATCCGTTGCTTTATTGCTGATCATCATTGCAGTAGCTATGATTAATAACACGATTCGTTTGGCCTTGTATTCAAAACGTTTTACCATCAAAACGATGCAATTGGTAGGTGCTACGAGTTCGTATATTCGTCGTCCATTTATCATGCAAGCTATTTTCCAGGGATTCATCTCAGCGCTCATTGGACTGGCATTTTTGTTGACCGTATTTTATGGCCTGAACAACATTCTTGAAACGATTGAAATCAGTTATACCATCGAAAGTTTTATCTTACTTGTCGGAATTTTGTTAATGATTGGTGTAATTATGACTGTAATTTCAACGTGGTTTGCCTTAAACAAGTATCTTCGTATGAAATTAGATGATTTGTATTAAGCATGAAAGAGCCAATTAAACACTTCGGATTTGATGTACAGAACTACAAATGGTTGTACATAGGACTAGCCATTAACATTCTGGGATATTTATTAATGATTGGCGGTGGGGCAGAGGACCCAAGTCAATTTAACGGGAATGAGTTGTTTAGTTCAACACGAATTACCCTTTCTCCACTTTTGATTGTCGTTGGATACGTCATTATTTTTTACGCGATCATGAAGCGTCCAAAAAAGGACAATTCTTCGGATAAAGAAGCGTAACCATCCTTTAAAACCCATTCTATGAATTTCTTGGAAGCCATTATTTTGGCCATCATCGAAGGATTGACGGAGTTTCTCCCTATTTCCTCCACTGGACACATGATTATCGCATCTACCGTCATGGGGAATGCTTCGGATGAATTCACAAAGTTATTTACAGTTGCCATTCAATTCGGCGCTATTTTGTCCGTAGTGATCGTTTATTTTAAACGTTTTTTACAAAGTTTTCAGTTTTACACCTTGTTGTTTGTTGCGTTTATTCCAACTGGAATACTAGGATTGTTATTGAAAAAACACATTGATGCCTTATTGGAAAATGTTCTAGTAGTTGGTGTTTCCCTTTTTGTTGGAGGGATCATTTTGTTGTTTATCGACCGTATTTTTGAGAAAAACGAGGATCAGAAGGAAGTGCCTTTAACCTTCAAATCGGCGTTTATCATTGGAACCATTCAAAGCATCGCAATGATTCCGGGTGTTTCTCGCTCTGCAGCCACAATTATTGGTGGACTTTCCCAAAAATTAAGTCGAAAAGCAGCAGCAGAATTCTCTTTCTTTTTAGCTGTACCCACGATGTTTGCAGCGACGGTAAAAAG
>CAIRMS010000043.1 GCA_903879765.1 uncultured Flavobacteriales bacterium | reverse complement strand
GCACTTGATCTGCATCTTTTCGAATGGCTTTAAGGCTAGAATCTTCTGGATGAAATCTTTCTATTGTTAAGAGCAATTTGTCTATTTCTCTCCACAATTTTTGATTCCCAAGATTCTTCTTTTTGACTTTCATCAGAATTTTTCTTCCTATGACTCTCATCGAACAACAACATAAAATTAATAATAAGTTCTGTAATAAACCGAACTTTAAAATATTTTTTTTTGCCACGATACAAAATATATCTCCCTTTATCATTAAAAAAGAAAGCAATCATCAAAAAAAAAGAGAATGCGTGTTCAACAATAACTCGTAAAAACGCAGATTATTGTTGCGATGGAGAAAGAGTCCGCCACGGCGGAGAGAGGGAGAGCGAGAATGACTACAATCATTTGAAATTCAATGATTAGTCCATTTATTTTTCTTGAAGCGTAGCTATTTGACCAAGAATTCCTTTCACATTATTTAATTCAGTGTAGTGATAATACCATTGTAATCCTGAAATGATTAAAATACCCGAAAAAAATTTCAAGCTCTAAAACAATCCTTCTTGGAAGTCATTTACTTGAAGACTTTTCCAAATAAACAGCAACAAGAATAGAAGGTAAAAACAAACTATAAAGAACCTCCAAATACTGGAATTACTTAAGGAAATAATGATTTTAGTTGCATCCTGTTCCGAATGAAATTTCAGTGTTGCTGTTGGATAAATGGGTACATTAGAAATCGCTTCCACACTGCGAGTCAACTGAATTTCATCAGCTTCCGCACAACCTTCATAGTTCAGGTTTCTACTTCCGATTACCGTGTCAGTCGCATGGAATTTCTTTCCAATCAACTGTTGAGAAAAAAAACCTTTTTGTTTCTCTTAATTCGAAAGGAACCGCGAGATGAAAAACGGACCGAGGAAAGAAAAAACGGAGGAAAAACATAAAAAAAGATTAAACAAAGAACCAATCAACCAGCACTTCTATCGCAACAAAAACCAACAAGGCCAAAAAATAGCTTTTTTTACGTTTTGCCCTGAAAATGATGAAGATTGCAGCAATCCACACATAGATGCACAAGGAAATCGTACAGAAAAACCGTAGCGCAATATCCCCACCGGATGCCCCTTTAAAGTAAATGAACATCAGCACACAAAGCAAGACATGCGGCATTGCGAGAAAAAGAAAGCGACGAAGGAATTCAGTCATAGTTTTGTAAATATACTGAGAAACAAATAGGATGTCTTCTATTAATAATCCGACACATTCTTTTGACAAAGTTCATTGATCCCTAAATATTCCAGCATTCCTGTATTCGGGATTTTTTGAAAATGGCACCCTGTTTCGTCATCACACTCCCCAGTATAAAGCGCACATTTCCAACGAACGATTGGAGACAATCCATGATACGTTTCACCCGTTCTAATTTTAACGAAGTGCGCAAAGGAGAAAAAAACCGTTAAAACGATTGAAGTAACAATAGCTATTGTTTTGATATTATGACACATGAGTCGTTATCTTTTATTATTTTCCCTTCAAAAACAAGCTCGTATGACGCTCACCACTTTCCATCAACGCAGTCTTTTGTTCTAAACTTAAGCGTTTGATTTTTGGACCTATTCCAACGGATGATACGGAAATTGTTCTGTCCCAATCTTCTTTCATCAAGGTGTTTCGATTCAAATTCTCCAGTACAATTAAATAGAATGCTTGGATAAACTCACTGAAATTCGAAATGTCGATGGGTGCCAAGGTTTGATTTTCTGTATCCTTTTCAATTTGATCATCGGTATCGATGCGTACGCCTAAGGTTTTTGGATTTGGAATGCGCTTCCCTTCAACAAACGAATCGAAGACAAAAATGGGATAATTCCCAATGATTCCGCCGTCAACAACCACGTCGAGTTCCTTGTTTTTACTTTGTTTTTGGTATACTTTTCCATCTGCATCGATAAAAACAGCTTCAAAATACACGGGAATAGACATAGAAATACGAACCGCATCTTTCACTTTCATCTTGGGATAGGTCTCGTGAGAAAAGACCAATAATCGTTGTTGATTTAAACAAGTTGATGTCACGTACAAATCCTTGAAACCTTGCTTCTTCAGTTCTTGAAAGCTGATGTCCTTATTGCCTGTTTTCTTTTCGATGACTTTCTCGAGCCAATGTGTAAACGCCGTCCCTTTGTACCAGCCATAGCGCTTGGACATCCGCGTAAATCCGCCAAAAAAGATAAATTGTCCGTCGTTGAACTTCTGGAATTTTGTATCGGATATCAGCTGGTAAATCTCCGAGGATGTATAACCAAGTGAAACCATCAAGGCTGTGATCGCTCCAGCAGAAGTCCCACAGACACGCTGAACCTGTTGCAACACACCTACCCGCTCAAGTTCTTTCAACACTCCGGAATAAGCGATTCCTTTTATTCCCGCTCCTTCAAAGACTAGGTTTTCATAGGAAACAGTTGTTGTTTGCACCGGTGATTCTTTCAGAATAGTTTCCTGCGCATGGACCGAGCGGTTTCCAAATAGGAAAAGCAAGGCAAAAAACAGAAGGCTCGTTAAATTCGTTTTCATTGGGGGATTCACTTATATTTTTATATCAATTTCCAAAAGGAACTTTAGCTATCATACCGACTATACTTGATTATGTTAACCAATCATCAATGTTCATTCTTTGATGTAAAATTCTGATAATTTCCAAT
>CAIRMS010000042.1 GCA_903879765.1 uncultured Flavobacteriales bacterium | reverse complement strand
TTTAATGACAATGATTTTGTGTTATTCCACGCTTGGGGACCTCACCGTTGGTCTAGTAGTGAAACCGTTTTTCCGTACTTGCAGATACGTAATATATATAGTGATATTTCCACCTATTTCATCAATATCAATGCAAATGTTGCTCCGCTTCGAATTCAGGATGCGGTTCAGAATGATGTTCCAGTTGATAATACAATCAGTTCATATGATTTTAGAGAATGCTACGAAGCTGATTTAGTGAATTTAGTTGAAGGAGGTCAAAGGTGGTACGGTGAATTATTTGATGTTGAATTAGAAAGAACCTTCAATTTTTCCATTCCGAATATCGATATAGAAAAATTGGATTTTAAACTGGATATTGCTGCTAATTGCCCCAACAATAATTTATTAAATACCATCAAAGCAAGCGTAAATGGTCAGAATTTGTTTACGAATATTTTACCGATCAATTCCATGGATTACTCAAGGGGTGAATACCAATTCTCTATGAATAATCCTCCTGCTACAATTCCCTTGAAATTAACAGTTTCTCGTCAATCTCCAACAACGCTAGCCTATTTGGATAGAATCATTTTAAGTACAAAAAGAAAATTGGTTTTTTACGGGACTCAATTTGGATTTCGCGTGAAAAATATTGATCCAACCCAACTCGTATCCTATGAAATTACTGGTTTACCATCCGGCGGATTTGTTTGGGATATCACCAATAAACACGAACCGAAAAGAATGTATATTTCTTCTAACGGAAATATAAAATCATTCAAATCTGAAGGTGGTTTGAAAGAATTTGTTGCCTCAAATGGAACTTCGTTTTTTACTCCTGATAGAATTGGAGCAGTAAGCAATCAAAATCTTCATGAACTAGCGCAAGCAGATTATTTAATTGTATCTCATCCCGATTTTCTTTCACAAGCAGAAAGATTAGCGGATTTACATCGTGCTGAGGGACTTTCTGTTCATGTGGTGGATGTGATGCAAGTATATAACGAGTTTAGTTCTGGAATGCAGGATGCAGGCGCTATTCGAATGTTTGCAAAAATGTTTTACGATCGCGCGCTTCAAAATGATCCAACGACAAAACCAAAGTATTTGTTATTATTCGGCGATGGAACATATGACCCAAAAAATCGCCTAGCAAACAATAATAACTTTATCCCAACTTATCAAGCTGTGCTTAGCGAAGACCACATTAATGCATTAGTTTCAGATGACTATTTCGGTATACTTGGTGACAACGAAGGATTTTTAAGTACTGATTTAATGGATATTGGTGTTGGACGTTTTATCGTGAGTGATAATTTGCAAGCGAAACAACAAGTGGATAAGGTTGAGCATTACTTGAAAAACGGATCTGAATTATTCCCGAATAATGCGTCATGTTGTTTAGGATCAACTGATCTGACATCGACATTTGGTGATTGGCGCCTGAAATTTGTTCAAATTGCCGATAATGATCCTTCGAATCAATTTATTGATGATAATGCTGAGCCTCAATATAATTACGTCAAACTGAATCATCGAGAAATGAATGGTGAAAAGCTTTACATGGACGCTTTTCCAATGGTGGTTTCCACGGGAGGTATAAGATTTCCCGCATTGGCAGAATCGATCACAGACAGAGTACAGCGCGGAATTGTTATGATAAATTATGTGGGTCACGGTGGAGAGGTTGGTCTTGCAGAAGAACGAATTGTTACCATTCCTCAGATACAATCATGGAGTAACATAAACGCGTTAAACTTATTCGTTTCTGCCACATGTGAATTCACACGATATGATGACCCAAAAAGAGTTTCCGCAGGTGAATGGGCCTTTCTCAATCCAACGGGATCTTCGATTGCATTAATGACAACTACTAGAGCCGTTTTTATTACGGTAAACGAAGTAACCGGCGATGCGTTTTATCAACAGGTTTTCGAAAGGGATGCTACTGGAAATCCCAAAACGTTTGGTGAAATCGCTATGTTAACCAAAAACAATTCAGGTTCGAGTGGAAACAAGCGAAGTTTCACCTTGATTGGTGATCCAGCATTACGCATCGCGCTTCCGAGGTACCGCATCGTAACAGATAGTATCAATGGAATTAGTCCTCTTGTTCAAATTGACACCATAAATGCCTTAAGTAAGGTTCGAATCAAAGGCCATATGGAGGATTGGAATGGAGCAGTATTGAATTCATGGAACGGGGTTTTGACTCCAACAATTTTCGATAAATTCAAAACCCAACAAACGTTAGGTCAAGACCCACCTCAAGTGCTTAGCTTTCAACAGCAACGAAATAAAATATACCGTGGAAAAGCAAGCATTGTAAATGGATATTTCGACTTTGAATTCATTGTTCCAAAAGACATTGCCTTGAATTACGGTTTAGGTAAAATTAGTTATTATGGAAATAGTTCGATTACTGACGCGCAAGGCTTTGATACCATGTTGATCATCGGCGGGATTAATCCGAATGGTTTAAATGACTTGGTCGCACCAACGATTCAGCTCTTCATGAATGATGAAGCTTTTGTATCTGGAAGCATTACGGATGCCAATCCAGTTTTGTTCGCGAAAGTTTTTGATGAGAATGGAATAAATACAGTTGGTAATGGAATCGGACACGATATCGTTGCGGTACTCGATGGAGAAACCAGCAATCCCTTCGTATTGAATGACTTTTATTCTGCTGATTTAAACGATTATCAAAACGGAGAGGTAAGGTATCAGTTTCAAGGTTTGTCCCCCGGTAAGCATACGCTTGAAATGAAAGTTTGGGATGTAAACAACAATTCAGGAACTGCAAAACTGGAGTTCATTGTCCAAGAAAAAGAAGTTCCGATGTTGGAACATGTCTATAATTACCCCAATCCTTTTACAACAAGAACTTCATTTATGTTCGAGCATAATCAATCGTGCAATCAATTAGATGTTCAAGTTCAGATTTATACGATATCCGGTAGACTTGTAAAAACAATTCAACAACAAGTTAAAACCCAGGGGTTTCGTTCTGAGGGAATCGA
>CAIRMS010000041.1 GCA_903879765.1 uncultured Flavobacteriales bacterium | reverse complement strand
TTGATGAAAATGGAGTTCCTTTTTATCAATTTAAGAATGGATATGTTTCCAGTGAGCTAAATCCAGTAAACAAAAGTGAATGGGATAAATACAAAGTTCTGGAGAAATTTTTAAATGACTCCTCTAAAACCGAATACAGAATTATTGAAAATAAAAATAAAATTGATTCTTTAAGAAATGCGCATATCGACCATCAATATAAGGTTCAATATGATCCATTTGTTCTCTCAAATCTTTACGCGAAGAAATTCTGGAGTACCTCAGCTTGGTTTATTGGATCAGATTATTTCTCCGAGGCGAATGGATTATTCGGGGCGTTTAATATTATGCCCTACCGATATATTGACAAAAACTTTGATTATCAAAAGAATAACTACACATGTTCGTTTGGAAAAAAATATGCTTATCAGCCTGTACTGACGCTTCTTTTAAATAAGGGTAACAACGAATTTTCAGATGAATATGGGTTTAATTTAAATTTTGATAATTACATTTCTTTCCCTAACGTGAAAACGATTAGAAGTAAAGATTTCTCTTATAAGTATACAGAGGGTAAAACGGGAATCACCTATGTTGGAGATTACGGCTGGCCTGGTTATTTTGGAATAACGGGAAGAATGAATGATGAAACACACGAATTAAATTTGCTGGAGCAAACAATGTATGATTCAGGTATAACAACAACGGATGTTTTTAGAATCCAAACACGTGTTCGTTGCGTTAAAGATTAACTTCTTTCTGTTAAATCAATTCAACTTTTAAGTCTTCGATTAGGAGAATATCTCCTTTGATGAGCTTCGCTCTTCTTCTGGTTTCTATTTGTCCGTTGCGGTAAACAATGCCCGAATCAACAATGTGTTTGGCGTGTCCACCTGTTTCGGCAATTCCGAGTGCTTTCAATAAGCCCATCAATTCAATATATTCTCCGTTTACGGCAAATTGTTCCATTATTTTCCTTTTAATTCCATTGCTTTTAAGGTATTCATCATCAGTGATGCGATGGTCATTGGACCAACACCTCCAGGTACGGGACTGATAAAACTACATTTTGGTGCAACCGCTTCGAAGTCTACGTCTCCAACAAGCCTCCATCCGCGCTCGCGCGATGCATCATCTACACGCGTCGTTCCAACATCGATGATGACAGCTCCGGTTTTCACCATGTCTGCAGTAACGAAATTCGGCTGACCTATAGCTGCGATGAGAATGTCTGCTTGCAAACAGATTTCCTTCAAGTTCTCTGTGCGGGAATGCGCAAGCGTAACGGTACAGTTTCCTGGATTCGCATTTCTTCCCAACATGATGGAAAGTGGCGTTCCGACAATGTTACTTCGCCCGATGATGACGCAATTTTTACCTTCCGTCTCAATGTTGTTTCGTTCGATCAATGCCATGATTCCAGCAGGAGTCGCTGGTAAGAATCCCGGAAGATTTAAGATCATGTTCCCAAGATTACGTGGGTGAAATCCATCTACGTCCTTCTTTGGGTCAATTGCTTGTGTGATTTTTAGTTCATCGATGTGCGCAGGTAAGGGAAGCTGAACGATAAATCCATCGATGCTTTTGTCCTCGTTTAACTGACGCACTTTATCCAATAAAATCTCCTCTGGAACGGAAGAATCGTAGCGAATGAGCGTACTTTCAAAACCAATCTGATCGCAAGCGCTCACTTTTGAATTGACGTAAGAAACAGATCCACCATCGTTACCGACTAAGACAGCCGCTAAGTGAGGAATTTTTTTTCCTTCTAATTTTCGTTGTTGAACTGCATGAGCTAATTCGGTTCGAATTTGTGCTGCTGTTGCTTTACCGTCTAAAAGTATCATGAGAAAGTTTTGGCAAAGATAAGAAGAACATACATCTTGACCTAAATCGAGTTATCTTTGTTAAAAAGAAAAATATGAAGCATTTTTATCTCGGCATATTTCTGTGTTTGTTGCAGTTTACTTCAAACGCTCAAATTGAAAGTTCTGAACTCGGGATCGAGTTGTATGGTGGTGGTTCTCAACTCGGAGGAACCTTTGGTGGAGAGCTCAAATACGCAGCGAAACTTCCAAATAAGTTAATCATTGGACCATCTTTTCGTTTACAGCGTTCTTGGTCAAATTACTTAAATGTACAATCGCAGTTTACCATTTATGGAGGTGGTGCTTTTGCTCATTTGCGTTTTCAGGATAAGATTTTTGTTGGAACTGAATTTCAGATGCTTCATAGCCCTTTTAATTTTATCACCTTCCAGGAAGGACAAAAAAAATGGGCGCCAACCTTATTTGTTGGAGGTGGCTTTTGTTTAAAGTTAGCACCAAAAATCAATTTGAATTTAGCGTTATTTTATGATGTCATCAATGCGGACAATAGTCCATTTAGAAGTTCATATAGTTTCAGGATCAAAAATGAAATGGGTCAAGTGGTCAGAATCTTACCGATTATTTACCGCGTTACGTTATTCATACCTTTATCAAAATCAACATGAAAGTAGGCATTGTACTTTATCCAACATATGGAGGACGCGGGGTTGTAGCAACGGAGTTAGGTAAAGCATTGGCAGCAAAAGGACATGAAATACATTTTATCACGTATTCGCAACCGGTTCGTTTGGGTTCCTTTCGTGAAAATATTTTTTACCACGAAGTTTCCTTAACGGATTATCCGCTCTTCGATTTTCAACCGTATGAAACACAACTAGCAAGTAAAATGGTGGATGTGGTAAAACACGAAAAGTTGGACATTCTCCACGTACATTATGCCATTCCACACGCTTCAGCAGCGTTTATGGCACAACAAATATTAAAAGCGCAGGGAATTAAGATTCCATTTGTCACAACACTTCATGGTACGGATATCACACTCGTTGGAAAAGATCCTTCGTTTGAACCAGTGATTACCTTTTGTATCAATCATTCGGATGCAGTTACTACGGTTTCAGAAAGCCTGAAAGAAGATACGTACGCACATTTTCAAGTGACCAGGGATATTCATGTGATTCCGAATTTTGTTGTGGAAGATGCAGAAGACGAGCATTATACTGTATACATGCGACAAAAGTATGCAAGTGATGGTGAACGAATCCTGTGTCACATTTCAAATTTTCGACCGGTAAAACGTGTTGATGATGTTTTACACATTTTCGCAAAAGTGAATGCTGTTTTGCCTTCAAAATTAATTCTCGTTGGAGATGGCCCTGATCGTTACAACTGCGAGCGTTTATGCCGTGAATTGAATTTGTGCGATCAAGTTATATTCTTAGGAAAAGTTCGGGATACATCCCATGTTTTAGAAATGGCTGATGTCTTTTTACTTCCTTCAGAAACGGAAAGCTTTGGACTTGCTGCGTTAGAAGCAATGGCTGTCGGTGTCCCGGTGATTTCATCGAATACTGGTGGAATTCCAGAAGTAAATATTCATGGCTATTCTGGTTTTTTATCGAACGTTGGGGATATAGATGACATGGCAAAAAATACGCTTGAATTATTGAACCCTGAAAATCATCCTACATTTAAAAAACAAGCGAAATTACGTTCAGAAGAATTTAGTTTGGCAAGAATTCTTCCATTGTATGAGGAATTATATCGTAATTTAGTCAAATAATAGTTGCTAATATGTTGAAAATAGGCGTGTTATTATCTGGATGTGGCGTTTATGACGGCGCAGAAATTCAAGAAGCTGTTTTAAGTTTATTGGCGATTGACCAAATGGGCGCACAAGCGGTTTGTATTGGCATCGACGCCGATCAACATCACGTGCTTAACCATTTGAATGGAGAGGAAATGCCTCAAACTAGAAACATGCTGGTGGAAGCTGCACGCATTGCTCGTGGCGACATTCAAAAGATAGAAAACATTGTTCCGGCGGACATCGATGCCTTGGTGATTCCTGGTGGATTCGGAAGCGCGAAGAACTTCACTTCTTGGGCCTTTGATGGACCAAATGGAAGCATCCGATCAGATGTCAAGTTATTACTTGTGAACCTTGTCAATATTGGAAAGCCAATTGTTGCTTTATGTGTGAGTCCGATTGTCTTGGCGAAAGCCTTTGAAGGATCTATGATACAACCCAAAATGACCATTGGTTCCAAAAACGGACCGTCTCCTTATTCCATCAGTGATTTTGAGGATGGACTGACAACAACTGGCGCTATTGCCGTTGATCTTCCATTAGGCGAAGTTCTCATCGATGAAGAAAACCGCATCATTACGGCTCCATGCTATATGATGAATGCGCGGATTTCAGAAATACAAGGAAACATTCAAGCGGCTTTTACTGCTTTAAAAAAGATGTTGGATGCCGAATGATCAACGTTTGAACGATTGGTTGAAGGAACGCAAAGCTCGTTTCAATGAACGTCGTGCAGATGAATTGTTTGAGCGCATTTGTCAGCAGGATCGAGCAGCCTTAAGCGCTGGAATTACCTTGGTCGAAAGTAGTCGTCCGGAAGATCGTTTCGAAGCCAATAAACTTCTCCAACTTTGCCTTGCACAGAACAAGCGTGCGTGGCGCATAGGCATTACTGGTGTTCCTGGAGTAGGGAAGAGCACGTTTATTGAATCCTTTGGAAATTACATTTTACAACACAAGCAAAGTCTAGCAGTTTTAGCCATCGATCCTTCTTCCAATGTTTCAGGCGGAAGTATTCTTGGGGATAAAACACGCATGGAAACATTGTCCAACAATGAGCGCGTTTTCATACGTCCAACAGCCGCGGGCACTACCTTAGGTGGTGTGGCGCGTCACACCCGTGAAGCCATTATTTTATGTGAAGCAGCAGGATTCGAAGTCATTTTCATCGAAACGGTTGGTGTGGGTCAATCGGAGACGATTGTTCATTCCATGGTCGATTTCTTTTTGCTACTGATGCTTGCAGGTGCAGGTGATGAGTTGCAGGGAATGAAGCGAGGCATCATGGAAATGGCGGATGGAATGATCATCACTAAGGCCGATGGCGAGAACATTCAAAAATCAAATTGGGCACGACGAGAGTACGCGAATGCCTTGCACTTATTTCCACCCAAAGAAAACGACTGGATTACGCATGTTCATACCGCAAGCAGTCTCAAAGGCGAAGGATTTGAAGAAATCTGGAAAAACATTGATTCCTTTTTCAACCGTATGAATCACAGCGGATGGATCACAGAAAACCGCAAGCGTCAAGAGTTAGCTATTTTAGAAGAAATGCTGCGCTCCTTGCTTCAAAGCGACTTTTTCTCAAACGACGGATGGATGGAAAAATACCATGCTGTTGAAGAACAAGTGAAATCAGGAAACATCCTCGCATACCAAGCTGCAGAGGAGTTGTTTCGGGAGTTTCGGGCTTAGTAAGGTAGGATTTGAACCGTAGTTCAAAATTATTTATGGTTAGATTGTTCTATTAATTAACAAATCAATTGTTTTCTTCATAATAATACGAATAGTCAATACCTTTCATAAACATTTCACGGCTGTTGATTTCTGATGTTAAGGCATTCTTCAAGAGCTTTGTTAATAATGTGCTATCCACAGAACTTTTTACCATCGCGTTCATGTAATCGTCCTTGCCAATTTGACTCCAGTCTACACATTTTTCGAGTCTTTTTTTGAAAATCAAATCCAACCAAATACGTGTACTTCTGCCATTACCTTCCATAAATGGGTGGGCAATGTTCATTTCTACATATTTCTGAACGATTTCGTCAAAAGTGGATTCCGGCATTTTTTCTATTTGAGCTAAGGTTTCACCAAGAAAGCGCGAAACGGCGAATTGAAAGCCACCTTTAGAAATATTTTTCTGTCTAATTTGACCTGCAAAATCATATAAACCACCGAACAAATAAGCATGAATTTGTTGCAAGCCTTTTGCTGTTCCAATTTCAAAACTGTTTACAAAGGAGCTTTCAAAAAGGGCATACGCTTTGCTTTTACTTTTTCCGTCAATACTGTCATCACTGTAAGTAAACCATTCTATAAAACGGTTGGCTTTCGTTCCGGGGAAGGTTTTGCCAAGGCAAATGATACCTTCATAATCGAGCAGATCAGACTTGTATTTTTTACCATCTGCCGCAATTAATTTCAGTTGGTTAGTATTACTACCCAACTGAACCCCCGCTTTTTTAAACTTTGCTTTCAGGTATTTCCAATAATTTCTGGTTTTTGTATAGTCGTTTTGGTCAGTAAGAACAGCAATAATATCCAATACACTGAACCACCATTTGGCATGTTCATCATCCCAAACCGCACGTACTTCGCGGTCATCGAAAAAGCGAATGGATATTTTCTCACTCATTTTTCACTTGTTTTTTCAAATACGAACAACTTCTCAATCTCATTCATCTACTTGAAGATAATCATAAATGATGATTCAATGGATGCAAATTGTTCTAAAAAGAGATCAAATTGTTTTATGTTAGTACTTCAACACTTTAAACGTCGATAATACTTCTTCGTTCTTGTTCACGCGCAAGATATACACCGCAGAACGTATTTCGGGAATCGAAATTGGTGTTTCCAAAGCGGTGTTGTTCACCGTTCCACGGGAAATGATTCGCCCACTTAAATCAAAGATTTCATAGGTACAACCTGTCGCTTGTGTTTTATTGTCGTGGCTCAACACAAAGGTTCCGTTCGATGGATTCGGAGCAACCGTGAAGTGAATGTTTGGCCCATCTGGAGGTATTGGGATTAACTCAAAAATAGCCGTGAAGAATCCGTTTGGAGCCGTGATATTTGTAGACAGGGAATCTTGTAAGGTATCGTTCACAAAAGCCGTTGGTAACCAATGAGAGAAAGTATATCCGGGTTTCGCAATCGCTACCATATTTACGGGTACACCATCGAAATAGGTTCCATTCCATGGATACGTCACTGGTTGAATGGTATTTAATGCAATTTCCCCTCCATTCTCTGGATAAACATCAAGGTTGACTTCGATTGTTTTTACTAAGTTAAATCCTGTTTTGATGTTGTCAAAAACCACTTCATTTCGACACGCCAATTGATCTTGGAAAACCTCGTGGTTGTTCACAAATGCCTCCATTTGTCCGGCAATGTTATTGGGATCTCCCCAACGTGCATATTCGTTGGGCATTTCAGTCACCATCGATTCAAAGAACATGTTTTCTCGTGCGAGTAGGACATCTGTTTGATAACTGGTATTCATCAAATCTGCAAATCGATTGATGAAGTAATTTTTGTAATCCGTGTTTTGAATGCTTTTTAACCAAATGTTGATGTATGGATTTTCTGTACTCTGTCCAAGCATGTAATTGATGTGATTATCGGTACAACTTGTCCAGCCATTGGGTTGCATGGATAATTCCAAGTCAATTAAGCCAAAACGCCAGCGCCAATTTGTTTTATCTGATCGGTAAATTTTAATGTTGTTTCCTGGCCAATCTACATTTCCCATCCATGATTCGGCAATGATGTAGTCCGAATAATGTTTTAAATCGAAGTATTGATCTGCGTCGCTCACATAACTTGGCGCCAAGGGATTCAATGCTTGGAAATCGGTATATGAGTTCCAGAAATTATCTACATCACCTTCTACTGCTCGTAGAACCAGGTTGTACCAATAACTCAGGGATAATAATTCCAAGGAATCCTTATTCGCGCCATCTTGAATTTCAAAATACTCTGAATTAAATTTCTCACGAAGTTCATAAAGACCAAAATAGGAGCCATTGATGTATACACTCACCGGACGGAATGCGGAATAATAATTCTTTGTTCCTTCGCTCATCATACGAACCTGACTGGCATCCTTGTATGGTAAAGTCAAGAACTGATTACTGCCATTTCGAAGGTAAATTTCACTATATTTTGTGCGGTTCGGACGATCTGGAATCAATGGATAATTCACTGGTGCTTGTCCAAGTGCGCCATGATCAAAAGAAAGTCTAAAGGAATGCTGTGCATGGGAACGACTTCCACCAGCGCCTCCGTCCATGCGGATTGCGGTTTTTCGTTCAAATAAAAATGGATGTCCAAGTCCCTCGTTCAAGTAAACGGCATGCGCTGGTTTTATCCAATCACTCGACCAATTATCAAAAATACCAGTGGATCCATAAAGATTACTTTGATCGGTAGTTACCATTAAAATAGGAGTGTCGTGACTGATGTTAAACAAAAAGGTAACAATTGTCTGTTGACTCGGGAGGAATGTACTATTCGCATTCAGAGGGAAAACTTTTGCGCGAACAACGGTTTTTTGATAGACAAAAATAGAGTCTGAAAATGTGTTCGAATTAAAGCTTGGTTCGTCTCCATTTGTTGTGTACACAAGTTTACAGGGTTCGGTATTGACGTGGTTTAATTTTAAGTAAAAACTGGAGTTTACCACCCCAGATATATGTGAACTAATCGGACGAGAAAGACTATCTGAATAGATTGAACTTGCGTTGTTTGTACTTCCCGGACTAGGACTCATCCATTTGATTGTTGATGAAGCATCAGGAATACGACCAATTGAAATATCCGCTGTTGGTGTTTCAACGGTTAAACTAGAAACCAATTGCTGCGAAGGGTCAAATAAATAAACGGTTTCACCGTTTCCGTCTAGTTTAAAATTGGTATGAATCATGTTTCCTTGTACGGGAATGAACTCATTTGTTAGTTCTGTTGAGCTCGTGGTATTGAAATGAAAATCAATATAGGTGTAGTTTTCGCCATTTGTTCCAGCTACCTCGAATCCAATGGAATTAATCATTCCAGCTGATAATCCCGCAGCGCTTAACTCACTCGCTCGAATGAGCATTTGATGTCGTGCACCCCAGTACCAGTTTCCAAAAGGAGCTGGATATTCAGTATTCCCATTTTGAATCGTTCCAGTACCAATTATGGCATTGTTCAATTTAATGTTTGGACGTTGGTAATAAGTGGAAGCATTGTTCGCTGAGCATGCCGCTGGACTCCCATCAATAAAACTTCCAATGGTTGAAATGAATGGTGTAGCAGTCTGTTTAAAGATCGAGTTCTCGGTGTATTGTGCGTTGTTATAGGAACAGACGTTGATCACCACGTTTGAAACACCATCCCAAAAAAACGGTGTCACCAGTTGGTGTTGACTCCATCCAGCTTGTGGGGTGTAATTTTGCTCAGAAAGCCCAAATTGAAAAGGTGTAGAGCCAAAACGATTTTTCTGACTGCAAAATATTTGTTGGAATCCTCCTCCTGGAATAGTTAAATTCGGCATGACCCACATCGTAGGGACCGTTAATTTGTCCGATAGCGCATATCCATTGAGATTTACAGGTGCGCTTCCAGCGTTGTGCAATTCAATCCAGTCACTAGCATCTCCATTTTCGTCGCTTGAGGATTGGTAGTTTTTATTGCAACCTTCGTTGATTGTTATTTGTGCATCTGCCAAATAACAAATGGAAGCAAACAGAAAAGTTAGAATTTTTCTCATATTGGGTCTAACGGATAAAAAAAAAGGCTGGTTTAATCCAGCCTTTTTTGATTAGATAGTCACTTATTTCACATAAACGCGATGTGTTGTTTTTTCTGTATCGGTAGAAACGACCACTTGGTAGATTCCAGTACTAAGTTGGTCAAAGGAAATCGTATTATTGATATCCGTTAACTTTTCTAATTTTAATGTTTGTCCAGACAGAGATACAAAGGAAACGGTTGCACCAATTACATCAGGTGTTACGTTAATATTTACGTGTTCTGGTGTGCCAACAATGGTTACTTTATCAGACAATGAAATCAATTCCAATCCGGAATTAGCTCCTTCACCTGCTAAAATTTGTGAATTTGCTGTAGACTGATATCCAAATCCATGAATGGTGATTTGTGATGCATTCGTGTTCACAGATAATTCTACCCATCCATAGTATGTATTGGCACCAGCAGTTAATTTTGCGCCTAGAAATTTATTTGATTGGTCTCGGAAATTCCCTTGTTGAATTGGAATTTGCCCTAATAATCCAGCATCAACTAGAATGTCTAATCCTAAAACTGCCGCAGAACTTGAAAAATTCCCAGCTGCAGAAATTTGATCTCCATTGTTCAGGGCAGAAATTTGAAACGAAGAGGAAGAACTTCCTGTTCCAGCTGCTCCCATTACAGATACTCCTGGACTTAAGGCAATTCCTGCAAGTGCCCCTTCATATGTAAATTGAACACCTTGTGTTGAAGATGCACCACTTAAATTTTGAACGAAAAAGTTCATTTCTGGGTTTGCATCGTTATTAAAGTCTAATGCGAATGGTGCCGACAATGAATCAACCACAATATCTGGGTTTAAATCAGTAGCAACTACTTGCGCTTGTAAATTCCCTTGCGCAACTAAGGCTCCAGCAACCGCTGTATATTGTTTTAATCTTGTTTTGTTGGAAGATGATAATGTTTTCATTTTCTAAAATTTGGATTAAAAATAATCATTTTCAATGGAATGCTAAAATTTTCGTTACTTCTTCAAGAAATTATCTAGAATAAATCCTTGTTCTTCTTTGTTTTCCTCCATTTCAGCAAGGCTCAAGTAAAGTACAGAAAGGTTTGCCTGACTTTCCATCCACGCTTCAATTTTTGCTTGTTCTTGTTCGAAATGCACTAATTTTTTGGTGGATAAAATAGTTGACAAGGATTCTCCCTTTTTATTTTTCGGACTTAAATCAACTTGACTTTGCACATACAAAAGCTTGTACTTAAAATGATCAGGTAAGAAGGATAAAGAATGGCTAGGAATAAAGATGATTTGTTCTCCAACATCTTCCAACCAAGTTGCATCTTGGAAAAGATTCGCAGATTTCTCTTTTACCTCCGGTTCTTGATTAATTGAATGACCTAATGATTCGATAAAGGATAATACCTTTTCTTGATCTTGCGCTACTGCTTCAGTACAGATTATTCGTTCTCCTTTTATAGTTTTTTCAAGTTGCTGTGCGTGGTATTTAGCTTTGGCTGAGTCATTTAAGTGATTTCTGTAAATTTCAAACAACCATTTATGTGATTTCACATTTTTTGGAGCAATCCGAAGGGTTACTTCAAAAGCTTGAATAGCATCTTCAAATAATCCTTGTCGAATAAGTGCTTCGCCAAGATGATAGTGTGCTCGGTGGAAGAAAAAATCGTAGTCGATGGCAATGAGAAATTCTTCAATAGCCGCATTCAAATTCCCTCTGCGTAAAAAGGTAAGTCCAAGTCCGTGGTGCGCTCTCGCATGTGAATCGTCAATGTTCAAAGCACGAATAAACTGATTTTCAGCTAAGTCATATTTTTTTCGTTGGAGAAAAATCTGCGCTATGTTCAAAGCCAACTGATAATTGTATGGATTCTTTTCCTGAATCTTTAAAAGTTTTGGCAGAGACAAATGCGGTTTGTTCATGGCAAGAAGAATGAGGCCTTCCAAATATTCCAAATACATGGGCTGTTCCATGCCTAATTTGTCATAGGCATCCTCTGCCATTTGACTTTGTTTGTTTTGTTCGCTGAGTTCCTCCAGAATCATCATCGACTTTCTGTACTGTCGTTTCGTTAAATAAGCGAAGGCCAATCGTTGTCCGTATCGTTGAACCTTGCTTTCGCTATAAATGCGATCCAAAATTTCAATGGCCAGTGCAAATTTTCCGGCATTTAGTAAATTTCGAGCGATGTAATATTCGTTTTCGCGTTTCGATTTCTCCACTTGTTGGATTTTATCGTCGTCTAAGGCATCGATGTAACCAAGGTCAACCAACTGTTGCAAGGCTTCCTGAGCCGCCCATGGATCTTCTCGCAGTATCTCATCATGCATTCCAGCATCACCGGGAACTTGTTCCCAACTTTCAATCCAGTTGACCTCACGTGCTTTTTCAAAACAAGTATGTAGCACTTTCCCCTCCATGTCTTTTCCGACTGGAAGTTCCATGTGGTGGAGCAGGGTGGGAGTAATGTCTAACACACTCATTCCTGAAATTTGACGCCCCTCGTTTTTTATTCCGGGTCCAGCCATCACAAAAACGCCAAACGGACTGTGTTCAACGGCGGGTCCGGATGGTTCCTTGGGAATATACAATGGTCGCTGGTGATCACAATGAAAACCATGATCGGAGATTAACAATACCGTTGTATTTTCTTCGTCAATTAAGCTCATCATTCTTGCTAGCATGCGGTCATGAAATAAGTATGCTGCTTCGACCACATCCTTGTAATCTTCAAAATCTTTTTCAGGAATTTCAGGTCTTCTCGGTGGGAAATAACGCATGGCGATGTGCGAGAAGTGATCAATGGCATCGTGGTAAACAGCAGTGAAGTCCCATTCCGTATGTTCGAGTAAATGACAGGTTGCACTGTGAATCGTTCCAGCATTGGCCATGGTACGTAACACACTCGCTGTTCGTGGATCGGAACGTAACGCTTCATCTTTTTTTATATTCGGAAGGAACGCTTGGGCCTGATCCAAATTAATTTGATGCGGGTGAATGCGAAACTCCTTCATTGTTTCGCTCAGCGCTTCTGGATGTATTGTTCCTTTGGGCATTTCCCATTCTTCGTTCAAGGGTTTCCTCGCAATTTGATATAAGTTGGACACCATGACTCCATTGATGGGTTCTGCTGGATTACTTGGCCACCATGCCACAACATTGCTTTTGTATCCTTCTTGATTCAAAATGTTCCAAATTGCTTTGACTTTTCGTGAGGTAGAAGTGACGGGACGAAGATTTTCACCGTCTGGAGTTGGTTCAATGAATCCACCAATTCCATGTGTGTCCGCTCGAAAACCAGTGGCGATACTCGTCCATAACATTGGGGAAAGTGGCGGATCTAAGGTCTGAAGTTTGCCATGAACCCCACGTGACATTAAGCGAGAAAGAGCGGGCATTTTCCCTTGTTGAATCAGAGGCATGATGACTTTCCATTCGGCAGCATCCCAACCGATTACCAGTACTTTCTTTTTTGAACTCATGCGTTTTTTCTATTGCGGTAAAGTGATTGGTCGATCACGGTTTTCAATTCGTCTATTGGTGTTTTCCAAGAGCAGAAATCAATTAAGTGTTGCAAAGTTGTTTCTGGATCTTCAAGTAACTCTCTGTGTTGAATTTCAATGAAAGAAATGTTGTTTGCACGTAAAAATTGCCTGCTTTTTTCGACGTGAAGGGAATAAATCGCGCGAAATTTTTCCTGCTGATCTTGTTGATCCTTGCCGAGCATTTTCCCTTGGGATTGCAGTACTTCGTCCAAATCACGAATCATAAAGACCACTCGGTATTCAAGAGAAAGATCAATGAATGTTACCAGCGGTGAGACAATTTTGATGGTTTTCCCATCTAAGTCTTTCAAGAATTGGTTGTTTTTCACAATTCCCTTAACGGCCTCTAATTCGAAATAACCCTTCGGATTATTTTCATCTTCTGTACGAATAGCATCCGTTGCAATTTCAGCGTTTGCTGCCTTGAAAAGTTGCATCATTAAGGATGTTCCTGAACGGGGAATGCCAGTTATAAGTGTAATCACAGTCTTTTTTGATAAGGTTAATCAAAAATAACAATAATCAACAGGACAAAAGGTTGAGCTGAAAACTAAATTGTTTTCAGAATGATTTTATTGCGGTGAAGTGTAATCTCCCCCTTGATTTCTAATTGCTTTAACAGTCTTGAAATCACAACTCTAGACGAGTGCAAATCGTCTGCAACTTGCTGATGTGTGTGTAAAATTTCGAGCGACCCCAATAATTTCGCTTGATCGCGGAGGTACTTGAGTAAGCGTTGATCTAAATTCATGAAGGCGATGGCGTCAATAGATTCCATTAATTCCATCATTCTAGTATGGTAATTACTAATGATGTATGTTCGCCAACTTTTGTATTGATCCATCCAAATCTCCATGTATTCCGCTGGAATCATGAGTAGAAGCGATGGCTCCATTGCAGTCGCTTTGATTTGACTGTCGATTTTCTTTGTGCAACATTGCAAAGACATTGCGCATGTGTCTCCGCCTTCGATGTAGTATAAGAGTAATTCTTCGCCGTTTTCATTCTCGCGAGAAACCTTAATCGACCCCTCGATAACAATTGGAATTAATTGTAAGCGATCTCCGACATGAACAATGATTTCATCTGTAGTGGTTTCACGAACTTTCGCAAGTTTCGCCATTTCTGTGATTAACTCTGGCTCTAGTATGTAGCCCAGTTGATCTTGGAGCAAGAGCTCCTTATTTTGTAGGCTTAGCATTTGCTTTGTAGGAAATGAAGATGTTCGCGTAAATGATTTTTGATAACGCAAATAAATAGGGCGCTAAAACGATGGTGAAAAAGGTCACCAATCCAATCTGGGTCCAGGCTCCAAAACTAGGAAACCAAAGCTTGCAAGATGCCCAAATGGTGACAAACAAGGCGACACCTAAAGCATAAGAAATGTACATCGCTCCGTAAAAAAATCCAGGTTCACGTTCGTATTTTAAATGGCAAACGTCGCATTCTTGACGCACATCACCAACATATTTCAGGTTGTAAACGTTGGAAATTAGAAACTTTCCTTCGTGACATTGTGGACACGTTATGTGAACGATGCTGTAGAGTTTGGATTCTTTATTAATCATAGCTTTTCATTTATTCTTTGACAAAAGTACATGATTTACTTGCTTGAGTGTGTAACAGATGTTACTAAAATCGAGAACTTGACGAAAATCATATTTTGTCCGAAATAAGAGAATCTTGTGGCATGAATTATGACAAAAAGACACTGTTTTATGGTTCTATTGTTTCATTTTGTCATTGGTTGGGGTGTAAATTGAGATGGCACACAAATTGAGAATTGCAAAACATCAAAATGAAAATATATTTAGAATGGGAAAAATAATTGGAATTGACTTAGGAACAACAAACTCGTGTGTTTCTGTCATGGAAGGAAATGAGCCAGTAGTTATTGCGAACTCAGAAGGAAAAAGAACAACACCATCTGTTGTTGCATTTGTGGAAGGTGGAGAGCGTAAAGTAGGAGATCCTGCAAAGCGTCAAGCGATCACGAATCCAACAAAAACAATTTCTTCGATTAAACGATTCATGGGGTCTAGCTTCGATGAATGTAGCAAAGAAGTAGCTCGTGTTCCTTACCAAGTTGTAAAAGGTGACAACAATACCCCTCGTGTAAAAATCGACGAGCGTTTGTATTCCCCACAAGAAATTTCTGCCATTATCCTTCAGAAAATGAAGAAAACTGCAGAGGATTACCTTGGTCAAGAAGTAACTGAGGCAGTTGTTACTGTTCCAGCATACTTTAACGATGCACAACGTCAAGCGACGAAAGAAGCAGGTGAAATCGCAGGATTAACAATCAAAAGAATCATCAATGAGCCAACAGCAGCAGCATTGGCTTACGGTTTAGATAAAAAAGGAATTGACCAAAAAATCGTTGTATTCGATTTCGGTGGTGGAACGCATGACGTTTCTGTACTTGAATTAGGAGATGGCGAGATCG
>CAIRMS010000040.1 GCA_903879765.1 uncultured Flavobacteriales bacterium | reverse complement strand
TTTGGACAATTTCCGGAACAAAAGATAAAGATTGGATTTTAAAAAGCGGTGGAGAAACCCAAGATAACATAGAAATAGAATTCAAACGAGTTGGTAACTTTAGTGTTACTTTAACCATTACCTGTACCAAACCGAAAAAGGTAAAAAAAGGTGCGGATCCTGAGGACGAGGAGTTTGAACTTTTAGATGAGCGTGAAAATTTCATCACAGTCACGAATAATTTAGATGAATTAACACAAATTCATGCGGACAGCAATTTTGTTAAATTGGTGAAACGTGCTTCGGACTATTGTGTAAAACCAAAATATGCAAATGACCCAACACCCTATATCTTCTTAGCGAAAGGATTCTATGGGATGCATCGAAAAGATGTTAAAACGGACGAAATTCAGGATCCATTCGAGGAAGCTATCACGGCAACGGCAACAGCAATAGAAAAAGACGGAAATGGAATATTCCGCATGCCGATACACGAAATGTGGTTGAATAAATTTCAAAATGAATTGTTAGATAATGGAATTATTTATCGTCTAGAAGATGAGAATGGTTATCCAGTCTTATATACTAACTCAGATAAAGCGAAAACTGCTGAGGTTCTATCCGCTATGCTTGATGCCAGCGAACAGTATCTGTCCGTTTCGAAAAACCCTATCGCCATCAAGTTTGTTGAAGCAGCGATTCGTTATCAGTCAAAAGACGCGAAGACGGCAAACTTAATTTGGAAAACTGAAATTCCTAATTTATTAAAGTTAACAGACCTTGACAATTTTACTGATGCTGACAAAAATGCTTTACGCACAGGGTTGATTTTAAGTGCACAGGCACTTCATAAAAGAGATACGAACGTTGAGAACATTAGGCCAATGTTGCAGCATGTTTCTAAATGGTTTGAATATGACAAAGATTTCATTGCATTCTATGAAAAAAAATGGGGAAGTTTCGAAAATCAGACGGACCTGAACACTGGTCATTAATAAATGAACATTTGCATCTTAAAAACTATAAAAGGAAGTTAGCGCTTCCTTTTTTTTATGCGCGTATATTTGATATATGAAATTTCAAGTCCCAACATATCTAAAAAACAAATACATCCTAACCGGAATTGTTTTTATGGTTTACTTTCTGTTTCTAGATGATTGGGATATTTTCACCTTAATTTCACAGCAGCACAAAGTAAATAAGCTGACGGAGCAAAACATGGAAATGTCAAAGCAATTGAAAGAGACAAAGCAAATACTTCGTCGATTAAAAAATCCAGATTATTTAGAAGCGTATGCACGTTCTGAAAAATTCTTCAAACGGGATGATGAGGAGATTTTTGTGATTACTTATAAATAATAGAATTCCGATCAATCAATTTCATTCCTGGATAATAGAATCCTAAAATCTGATCATATACAAATCCTTTTTTTGCCATATTCATGGCTCCTTCTTGGCAAAGGCCAACACCGTGACCGAAGCCTCTCCCATGTAATACAACTTCTTCACCGACGATATCTGCGTCAAAAAATGTTGACTTTAATTTAAACTGCTCGCGCAAATCTCGAAGTGGAATACCATAAATTGGGTGTAAGTAAAAAGCAACGCGTTGATCTTGCTTAAAATGATGCAATAATTCATTACTAACCGAATCCCCGACTGGGAAATTGTATTTATCTACTAAGAATTTTGTCCATTGTTCTTTGGGGATTTTTTTCTCCCATTTCGCTTGCTGTGTTCTAATGCAGAAGGTATCTTTAAACGAACACAGATTTGGAATTTCTTCGTTCCAAATGTATTGTGGCTCTGAAGTTTGCCCGCCGCAATTGGCATGAAAATAAGTTGGATACAAGTCATTATTTTGATCAACCATAATAATCCCTCGTGTTTGATGAACGGCAGAATCTATCGTTACTGTCGCACTGCGGTGATGTAAATACGCTTGACAATGAACACGATCGCAGAGATTGTAGCCGTTTTCTTTGTGTTTACTCCAATATTTCATGGCATACGTACGACTAATGACAGCTTGTGATTTATAGTAATTCAATTTTTGACCTGGTCCACCCTCTGATTCAACCACACCTTCCAGGTACGTTTCCATATCCAAATTGTTGATCAAATTCAATGCTTCTTTTCTGATTTCTATATCAAAATCACCTTCGTAAGAACGCTGTTTTGCTGCAGGTGAAATGAGGCGAAGTTGCAAGTAATCTTCTTGTTTGTCCTGGATGAGTCTTATGGACTTACCTCTCCCCTTTTCAATGCCATTGACCGTTACCCGAACAACACCACCCGAATAGGTTGCTTTTAAAATATCCGCTGAACCCAACTTTGCGAGTTGAATGGAATC
>CAIRMS010000039.1 GCA_903879765.1 uncultured Flavobacteriales bacterium | reverse complement strand
GATCACGTTTTCAGCAACGTTAGATCCACCACATGCAGTACATGCATCCCAAACATAACATACAGTTCCTGGTAATAATGTGTAGCTACGGTTGATGTTTCCAGCACCGTCATCAGTACCACAACCATCAACAGCAATTGTGTTTAACGGATCTGTACCTTCGTTTGTTCCCCAGTCACCATTTACAAATTTGTACGTTTGTGTACCTTGTAAGGTAGAAACAGGGTAAGTTACCTCGATTGACCAGATGTTGTTTCCTAAGTCTGTCATTGCTGAGTTAGCATCAGATGGAGACCAATCTACCATTGGACCAGCTGCAACTGAACCTTGGTTTGTTCCAAATGTACCACCAACACGAATTCCGTTAGCAGCCAATGTTGCTCCACCAGCTAAATAACCAGTAATATCAACTTGGTAAGTAACAGTGTAATCTGTTTGGAAATTGTACGCACCTGTAGTACGATCAAAAATCACCAAATATGTTCCAGCTGGAACTGGAATATTTGCTCCGTCTTGCACTCCTAATCCTGCTGGAAAAGTTGCTGCACCCCAGTTAATTGCCCATCCTGCATCTTGACGAAATTTCGCTTCACCAGCAACACATGTAACAACACCAGCATAGATGTTTCCATCCAACGTTTGCATTGGAACATCCACAGACCAATCGTACGGTGGAACCGCAGATCCGATAATACCTACCGCAGGAAACTGCGCGTAAGACGCTACACTAATAAATACAGTAGCTAAAAAAGTAAACATTTTTTTCATAGTTCAATTTTTAAAAGGTTAAAAAATACTTAGTGTCAGATTGACAACTTCAAAAATATAAAGAAAATTGGAATTAAAGAAATACTTTATAAATTTCTAAAGGAGTTTTTTAAACCGTCCTTTGTAGATAAGATGGGTGGTATTGAAATTCATTGCTGCGACTTTATTGGTGAATAGCCCAAAAACACTAGATCCAGAGCCCGACATAGCTGCGTAAATCGCCCCAGATTGATAGAGTGATTCTTTTAATGTTTGAATTTCTGGGTATCGTTGAAAAACAGATGTTTCGAAATCATTTTTTAATAAGTCTTTCCATTTTTCAATAGGTTTTTGTACGATTTCTTCAATCGTAACGGTATTCACTCCTACCGAAACTCCGTCATAAGCTTCTTTTGTTCCAACATGAATCCCTGTATTCAATAGTACCATGTAAAGATCAGACAAATCCAATTCTACAGGTGCCAGAATTTCTCCTTTACCCTGAGCGATCTGCGGCAATCCTTCCACGAAAAAGGGACAATCGCTTCCTAATTCAGCAGATAATTCTTTGAGTTTTTGAATAGAAAGTTGCAAATCAAACAGATGATTTAATGCCAGAAGCGTATAGGTAGCATCAGCAGATCCACCCCCAAGTCCAGCACCAACTGGAATTTGCTTTCTTAAATGGATGCGAACAGGACCAATGTCAAATTCATTTTGAAGTAGTTGATATGCCTTCTCACATAAATTAGTTCCTCCTCCACTGATCTCAATTCCCGTTTGAAGAAATTCAAAAGAATCCGACATCGTCACTTCAAGAATGTCCGTAAATGGAATCTCCACCATGCATGAGTCAATGTCGTGATATCCATCTTCCCTTTTACGGAGTATGTTTAATCCAAGGTTTATCTTCGCTGGAGGATATAAAATCATAAAACAAATGTAGTTTTTTCAACTGAACTTTTCTGCAAATACTAAATGGAAATGATGGTGTCAGAAAATCAATTAACTTTGTCTACTCAATTTAGAAATTATGTCTACGTATCTTGACTTTGAAGAACCATTAAAATCCTTGGAGGAACAAATTGCTCAAACCAAAGAACTTGGTGAAACCACGAATGTGGATATGTCAGAGCAACTTGCTGAATTAGAGCAAGTGTTACAAGAAAAAACGAAGGAGGTGTTTTCAGGACTTACCCCTTGGCAACGCGTACAACTTTCAAGACATCCAGATAGACCTTATACCCTCGCTTACATTGATGCACTTACAAACGGACAATTTATCGAATTGCACGGTGACCGCAGTGTGAAAGACGACAAAGCCATGGTTGGAGGTTTTGGGATGATTGATGGCAAAAGTGTTATGCTTATTGGACAACAAAAAGGAATCAATACAAAAATGCGTCAATACCGTAATTTTGGAATGCCGAATCCTGAAGGTTATAGAAAAGCGCTTCGACTAATGAAATTAGCCGAAAAATTCAATAAACCAATCATTACATTTATTGATACACCAGGAGCTTTTCCTGGATTGGAAGCAGAAGAACGCGGACAAGGTGAAGCAATTGCTCGTAACATCTACGAAATGATGCGCTTGAAAGTTCCTGTTATTTGTATCATCATTGGAGAAGGAGCATCAGGTGGTGCCCTTGGAATTGGCGTTGGAGACAAAGTAGTGATGTTAGAAAACACGTGGTATTCCGTGATTTCTCCCGAAAGTTGTTCTTCGATTTTATGGCGTTCGTGGAACTTCAAGGAAACAGCTGCAGATGCATTGAAGTTAACTTCTACAGATATGCGTAAAAACGGCCTGGTTGACGAAGTCATTCCGGAACCATCCAACGGTGCACATCGCAATCCTGAAGAAATGTTTCAAGTGGTTAAAGCAAAAATCAAAGGTTATATCTCAGAATTAGAGAAACAGAATCCTGATAAACGCGTGGAAGACCGCATTGAGAAATTCTGTCAGATGGGTGTTTGGAAATAATTCCTTAGAAACCTGAATTCATGACAGACTTGTTATCCACACCCATAGAATATTTGAAAGGTGTTGGACCACAACGTGCAGCCACTTTACAAACAGAATTAGGGATTTTCACTTTTCGTGACATCCTCAATCACTTTCCTTTTCGTTACCAAGACCGATCTGTATTTCATGAGATAAGGGATATTCATTTGGTGGATAATTACCTGCAATTAAAAGGAAAAATCACCTATATTGGTGAAGTTGGAACTGGTCGTCACCGCAAACTTACCGCGCGTTTTGAAGACAATTCAGGAACAGTAGAATTGATTTGGTTTCAAGGTATTCAATGGCTTAAAGCCAATTTGCGCGTTGGAGAAACGTATCTTCTCTTTGGAAAACCTAAAGCATACAATCAACAATGGACCATTCCTCATCCAGAGCTAACTAAGTGGGGTGAGCAATCGACAGATCTTGGTTTACAAGCGATGTATCCTTCTACGGAAAAGCTGAATGTTAAGGGATTAAATGCGAAGGGAATTGGAAAAATCATCCAAGGACTTCTTCCTCAAATAAGAAATCAAATCCAGGAAGTTCTTCCGGATTACCTGACAGAAGAACTTCACCTAATTTCTAAAGAACAAGCTTATTTTTCCATTCATGCTCCTAAAAATGAAGTAGAATATAAGCAAGCGCGCTATCGCCTCAAATTTGAGGAATTGTTCTTTTTACAACTAGAATTATTACTCCGAAAGGAAATTCGCGCAAAAAAAATGAAAGGATTCATCTTTTCAGAATTAGGTAGCCTTTTCAATACATTTTATACAAAATACTTACCCTTTGAGTTAACAAATGCACAAAAAAGAGTTTTAAAAGAAATTCGAAAAGACTTTTTGCATGGTGAGCACATGAATCGACTTTTACAAGGAGATGTTGGGAGTGGAAAAACACTTGTTGCTTTATTGACAATCCTTATGGGAATCGATAATGGTTTTCAAGGAGCACTGATGGCACCAACAGAAATTCTAGCGACACAACATTACGAATCACTTCGTGAATTAGTCGGGGATCTACCGATCGAAATTGCCTTATTAACTGGTTCAACGAAAAAAGCCAGAAGAACTGAAATCCATGAAGGACTTCAAAATGGATCCATTCATTTGTTAATTGGAACCCATGCATTGTTAGAGGATGTTGTTCAATTTTCCAATTTAGGCATTGTTGTCATCGACGAGCAACATCGCTTTGGTGTCGCGCAACGTTCAAAAATGTGGGGGAAAAATTCCACGCCACCACATGTCTTAATTATGACGGCAACGCCGATTCCGAGAACCTTAGCCATGACTTTTTATGGTGATTTAGATGTTTCTATCATCGATGAATTACCTCCGGGACGAAAACCCATTCAGACAATCCATAGAAGAGAAAATCATCGTCCAAAATTGTTACAATTTATTCAGGAGCAAATTACAATTGGAAGACAAATCTACATTGTTTATCCCTTGATTCAAGAATCTGAAAAATTAGATTTCAAGAATCTTCAAGAGGGTTATGAATTGATTATGGAAGCTTTTCCTGCACCTAAATACCAAGTGAGCATGGTTCACGGAAAATTAAAACCTGCAGATAAGGAAGCAGAAATGCAACGATTTGTAAAAGCGGAAACTCAAATTATGGTGGCAACAACCGTCATCGAAGTAGGTGTGAATGTGCCAAATGCCTCCGTTATGGTGATTGAAAGTGCTGAGCGTTTTGGACTTTCACAATTACATCAATTACGTGGTCGTGTTGGACGAGGCGCCGAAAAATCCTTTTGCATTTTGATGACCGGAGATAAACTTTCCAAAGAATCAATGAAGCGTATGGACACGATGGTTATGACAAATGATGGCTTTCAGATTTCTGAAGTCGATTTGCAATTGCGTGGACCTGGAGATTTAATGGGTACTCAACAAAGTGGTGTATTGAATTTAAAATTAGCCGATTTGGCGAGGGATGGTCAAATCGTTAGTTTGGCACGAGAAAAAGCCAGAGAGATTCTTGAAAAGGATCCAGATCTTTTATTAGCTGAAAACATTGTATTAAATCAGCGCATGCAGCAGGTATTGAAATCCCGTCCAAACTGGGGCCGAATTGCATAAAAAAAAGGATGACCTTTCGATCATCCTTTCCCTTTATTTTCTCTTTCGATTAAGCGTCTTGTAGCATTTCATCGTAAGCTTCTTGTGAACCAACAATCATTGATTGGTATTCACGTACACCTGTACCAGCTGGGATTAAGTGTCCAACGATAACGTTTTCTTTCAATCCTAATAAGTGGTCTTCTTTACCTGAAATTGCAGCTTCGTTTAATACTTTCGTTGTTTCCTGGAAGGAAGCCGCAGAAATAAACGATTGTGTTTGAAGTGACGCTCGT
>CAIRMS010000038.1 GCA_903879765.1 uncultured Flavobacteriales bacterium | reverse complement strand
CATTCCATTCTGATTTCCCGTAAATTCGGTCTCTTGTCACCCCACTTACTTCCTTCACAATGGCATCTCGGGATTCCGTTAAGCGATTGAAAAGCGTTGATTTTCCAACATTTGGACGTCCAACGATTGCTACGATATTACTCATGTTTTTTACTTAATTAAAGGGTATTAATACCCATACTTTTTTAGCTTGTCTGCTGATGTACGCCAATCTTTGTCGACCTTCACGAAGTTTTCCAAGAATACTTTCTTATCGAGAAACTTTTCCATGTCCTGACGTGCTGCACGACCAATTCGCTGCAACATTTCACCACCTTTACCGATGATGATTCCTTTTTGGGAATCGCGTTCGACGATGATGTGCGCGCGAATACGGGTGATTCCAGCCTCCTCTTTGAATTCTTCAATTTCAATTTGCGTGCTATACGGAATCTCCTTTTGACAATGCATAAATATTTTCTCACGGATGATTTCCGAAATAAAGAAACGCATCGGACGATCAGAAATTTCATCTTTCTCGTAGTATGCTGGATTTTCAGGCATTAATTCGAGAATTTCCGCCCAAACATTGTCAATATTAAAATTATGCAAGGCTGAAATTGGGAATACTTTCGCATTTGGAAGTTGTTCCTTCCAGTAGCTTACGCGTTCTTCTAATTTCTCTTGGTACGACTTATCGATTTTATTGATCAAACACAAAACGGGCACCTCTAAACGCTTGATACGCTCTAAGGTCTCTTTGTGATTCATTTCATTTTCAACCGTATCGGTGATGAATAACAATACATCCGCATCACGAATGGATGAATTCACATAATCCATCATGTTTTCGTGCAATTTGTATGCTGCATTTACCACACCAGGAGTATCCGAGAAAACAATTTGGTAATCCTCATCATTCACAATCCCCAAAATACGGTGACGTGTTGTTTGTGCTTTAGAGGTAACGATGGATACTTTTTCTCCAACTAATTGATTCATCAACGTTGATTTCCCGACATTTGGGCTTCCTACGATGTTAACAAATCCTGATTTATGTGCCATTCTGCTTTAATTGAGTGCAAAGATACACGTTTTAAACGGGATACGGTAAAGGAAGATGCCATTAGCAAACAGAGCAGGACACGAATCTTTCGAAAAATAAATTAAATTCGTTGCATGAATACAGAAGCAAAACCCATTGACCGAAAAATCATCTTCCTTATTGTTGTTGCCGCTCTCGGTTATTTCGTTGACATCTATGACCTCGTGTTGTTTGGTGTGGTCAAAGCGGAAAGTCTTGGTGACATCATGGTAAATGCCAGTGAACAATCCATTGCAGCGACTGGGAAATTCTTGTTTAACATGCAGATGTTTGGGATGTTATTGGGCGGGATTCTATGGGGGATTTTAGGTGACAAACGCGGACGATTAAAAGTACTTTTTGGTTCCATCCTACTCTATTCAACCGCCAATTTGTTGAATGCTTTTGTAACGGATGTCACCACGTATGCCATCATTCGTGTCATTGCTGGTATTGGACTTGCGGGAGAACTGGGAGCCGGAATCACCTTGGTTTCCGAAATGATGTCCAAGGAAAAACGCGGATACGGGACGATGATTATTGTGACGTTTGGTGCATTGGGTGCTGTTGTAGCTTCGTTAGTTGGATCAGAAGGCGCGTGGATTGCAGCTGGAATTGAACGCGTATTCGGACTTTCGCTACACAATTGGCAGGTAGCGTATGTCGTGGGCGGATCCATGGGGATATTGCTCTTGTTTTTGCGCATTGGGACTTTGGAGTCCACTTATTTTCAGTCCATGCATCAGGACAAAGCTATTCAAAAAGGAAATTTAAAATTAATTTTCTTTCAACGTGAAAACCTCATCAAGTACCTTCATTGTGTGGTGATTGGCATTCCAATTTGGTATGTGATTGGACTTTTGATTATGAATTCCAAAGACAATTTTGGACCTTGGTTAGGAGTTTATGACATATCGAATGGAAAAGCGGTGATGTACGCCTACATTGGACTTTCCGTCGGGGATTTAATTTCTGGGATTTTGAGTCAAGTCTTAAAAAGCAGAAAGAAAGTCGTGCAATTGTATTTGGGATTTTCGTTGGTCTGCGTCGTTGTTTTCTTGTGGATGCATAATTACAACATCACAGCAAACAGCTACTATTTCATGTGTTTTTTACTTGGAGCAGGAACAGGATATTGGGCCATATTCGTCACGATTGCGGCCGAACAATTTGGGACCAACATCCGCTCAACGGCAGCCAATACCATTCCGAACCTCGTTCGTGGATCCGTAAACATTGTGGTGCTATTCTTTGGATTGCTCGTAAGTACAGGAATCAACGATGGCTGGTCCGCATTGATTGTGGGTGTCCTTTTTATCTCGCTAGCGTTTTACAGCATTTCGCGGTTAACAGAAACGTTTGGGAAAGACTTAAATTATTTCGACGAAACCTTGTAGATTTTCTGCGAGTAATTTTCAAAGTCTTCGGTCATGTCTTGATCCACTTGTTTTGTGACCGAAATCGGAATGTAATCTACGTAAACATTTGTTTTATCCAAGCCAAAGTCCTCAGCCGGTTTCAATCCCGTAGACTTCACAAAGCGGTAAGCCTTCACGCATAGACGTTGGAAAGCAGTCAAGTGATTATCTGTTGACACACGTGAATTCAAGACGATAAACTTGAAGTCCACTTCCTCAATTTTTCCACGAATGGATGCAAATACACTTTCGCCAGCGAATTCTCCTTTTTCAATCATTTTGCAATAGATTTTACGCATCATGTATTCGATGCGGTGTTCTTCCTTGAATCCTAGTTGCAAGCTTACATAGTAACATTTTTTATCCACGATTTCATTCACGGAATAATGTACACCCCAAGGTTCGTTCAGAATATCCAAGTGTAGGAACCAGATAATTCCTGCTTTACGTGGTTTCTTTTTAAACATGGAATGGAAAACTGTTAAGTCCAGTTTATTTGGAGAATTACTACGTGTTGGGAAGACCAAATTCGTTGCTTCATAAACGATTCCAGGATCCGCATGAACTGCCTCCAATAATGGAATGACATTTCTCATTGGAACGTATTCTGTAATATTTGAACGCAATTGTTTTGCTTTGTAGTAAAGATATAAGAGGATGAAGAACGTAATTGAAAGAATCAATGTGAACCATCCACCGGAAATAATTTTACCGAGATTTGATAGCAAGAATACAAACTCTATTGCTAAGAAAACCGAAAAGATGATTCCAGTTGCCATGCGCCATCTTGGGTAACGAATGAACAACAACATGGCCATCAGAATGGATGTCATCACCATATTTACGGTAATTGCTAAACCGTAAGAATGTTCCATCTCACTCGATTTTTTAAAGATGGCTATCACCAATAAACATCCAGCCATTAGGAACCAGTTAATAAATGGAATATAGATTTGGCCTTGGTGATCAGAAGGATATTTCACGCGCAAATTGGTCCACAATTTAAGTTTAATGGCTTCGTTCATTAGTGTAAATACACCTGTGATTAATGCTTGCGAAGCAATGATGGTAGACATTGTTGCAATCACAACAGCGAAAGGCATCATGTAACTAGGGACCATGGAGTAAAACACCGTATTTGATCCTGTTAATTGAAATCCTGGTTTAAGGCACAAGGCCGCTTGACCCAAGTAATTCAGTACTAAAAGTCCAGAAACAAGGCTCCAACTTAAGCGAATGTTTCCTTTTCCACAGTGACCTAAATCAGAGTATAATGCTTCCGCTCCGGTAGTACAAAGGAAAACGGAACCGAGAACAGCGAATCCACCATCGACATTTGCCACAAGGTTGTAAGCCCAGTAAGGATTAAACGCTTGAAGAACTGACCAATTTTGAGTGACATTGATGAATCCCAAATAACCTAAAAAGGCGAACCAAATGAGCATCACTGGACCAAACATTTTACCGATTGCGGCTGTTCCGAACTGTTGAATCACAAATAACATCACAATGATTCCAATAACAATCGGAATGACCGGCATATCTGGGAAAATATTGTTGACCCCTTCCACGGCAGAAGAAATCGAGATGGCTGGTGTGATGAATCCATCCGCCATTAAGGTGGCACAACCAATCAATGCTGGAATGATGATCCATTTGACATTTTTCTCTTTCAGCAAAGCAAAAAGAGCAAAAATCCCACCTTCACCTTTGTTATCAGCGTTTAAAGCAAAATAAATGTACTTAACCGTTGCTAATAAAATCAAGGTCCAGATTACGCTGGATAAAGCTCCTAAAATAAAAGGTTCCGAAATGTGTTTACCGCCGCCAGTAATCGCTTGAAACACATATAAAGGCGAGGTTCCGATGTCACCAAAAACGATTCCAAGGGTAATCAATAAACCGGCAAAACTAATTTTCTGAGTAGTAGCGTGTGTCATTCGGGCAAATTTTCGGTGAAGTTAAGTGAAAAATATTCACGTTAACATAACATTACCATAGGATTTTTACTTTTTTTAAGAAAGTTTTTTTTGAAGAATACCATTTAATAAAAAATGTATCTTTGCGACTGCTTATTTAGCAGTTCATACACATGCCCACGTGGTGAAATTGGTAGACATGCCATCTTGAGGGGGTGGTGCCATTAGGTGTGCTGGTTCGAATCCAGTCGT
>CAIRMS010000037.1 GCA_903879765.1 uncultured Flavobacteriales bacterium | reverse complement strand
TGAAAATGCGATGTCTATTCCAACAAATTGGGACCCGAGTTTTCACAATGCAGAAGGTCTTACTATTGGACGTATTTCTTGGGAACTGGCGGATGTGAATTTCTACGAAAAGGCTGATTGGCCAAAGATTTACGCCTTCTTTCAAAAACACTTAATGGAGTTTGATTCCTTTTACCAAGAATTTAATGACATCCTAATTACCTTGGTAGACTAAGTAACAAAATGTGTGCGGATTCGTGTTCTTGGAACTTGCTACATTAAACATTAATTTTACAGTATGAAACAACTACTTACGCTTGCTTTTCTTTGGTCCATTTTACCAGCGTTTGCTCAAACGGTCATTTTGTCTACGGATTTTCAACAAGGAATTCCTGCCAACTACTCGATTGTGGACAATGATGGAAGCACACCGGATCCATTAGTAGCGGAGTATACAAGCGCTTGGATTTCAGTTGTTGACCCAGAAAACGCATTGGATACAGTAGCTGCTTCTACTTCTTTCTTTACCACGTTGGATTCTGCTAGTCGCTGGATGATCACTTCTCCCCTAGTACTTGGTGCTTTTGGAAATTACATTCAATGGAATGCAAAATCGCACGATCCATCTTATCCGGATGATTATTTAGTCTTGGTTTCGACGACAGATAATCAGCTTTCGAGTTTTACGGATACCATTGGATACATCGAAGAAGAAAATTTTGAATGGACAAATCGCGAAGTGAATTTATTCACCCAAGGATACTTCAATCAAACGATTTATGTGGCATTTGTCAACCGGACCTTAGATGGATTCAAGTTGTACATCGATGACATCGAAGTGCGCAAAGATGATCCGGTTGGACTTCAGGAACCGAATGTTGTTTCGCATGTAGTTTATCCAAATCCAGCTACCGACGTGATTCACGTTGCAAGTAGTGAAAAAATTGAACAACTAGAGGTCTTGGACTTAAATGGAATGCGTGTTTTATCAAGTGCTGATTCCTATGTGAATGTACAAGCCCTTCCAGTAGGGATTTACCTTGTTCGTTTCACCATCAACGGGGTTTCTACAACCCAACGCCTTTCTAAAATCTAATGACTCATTTAATCGATCAAGTTGCTCAGCTCGTTGAAGCAAAATTCAGCGGATTAGAAGGTAGCCATGATTGGTTTCACATCAAGCGTGTTTGGCAAACAGCCCTTTACTTACAAACGATAGAAGGTGGGAATTCAGATGAAATTTCACTTGCAGCCTTATTACACGACTATTCGGATCACAAATACAATGGCGGCGATTTTGATGCTGGTTCACGTGAAGTTCTAAATTTACTGAATCAATTGAATTGTCCATTTGAATTGGCTGACCGTGTGGCGAAAATTGTTCAAGTGGTCTCTTACAAAGGAGCACTTGTTTCGGATGAGGCAACATCCATCGAAGGAAAGATTGTCCGTGACGCAGATCGTTTAGATGCAATTGGAGCGATTGGAATTGCTCGTGCCTTTTCTTATGGTGGAAGCAAAGAACGTCCACTTTACGATCCGAGCATCGCTCCCCTGCTTCACGCCACAAAGGAGGAATACGCGAAGTCGAAAAGCCACACCATTAATCACTTCTACGAAAAGTTACTCTTGTTAAAAGACCGCATGGAAACAGCCACTGCTCGACAACTTGCGGAGGAACGACATACATTCATGTTGCAATTCTTAGCGCAATTTGAGCAAGAATGGAAACTGGGTTAATCTTTTGATTGTGGAATCACCGGCAACTTCTGAATAATACCTATAAATTTGATCTAATTCATTTTCTGCATGAAAAGACCAAATGATTTCGAACAGTTTCATTTGTATTTCTCGGAAAGCTCAATACTTGATTTAAATCTACCTTTTTAAAAATCAGATTCAGACTGATCGACACGAGCGTTTAAAGCTTTCTTTGTCATTTGAGGAAAAGGACTTGTTAATTCAATTGTTTCGATTTTGGATTCGGCTTGATATGGATTTAAATCATCTGAAACTAGACTTATTCCTTCTATTTGATTTGACTTTCGAAAAGCAAGCATCTTCTGCTCCTCTTCCTCCAAAAGTCTTAATCCAGCACGTATAACTTCGCTTGTGTTTTTGTATCTGCCTTCCTTTAACAAACCTTTAATAAATTGCTCAAAATAGCTTCCGAGGGTGATGGATGTGTTTTTTTCCATAATGATTGATTTAAGCTAATATACCAATAATTGGTATATAAAACAATGCCTTCGACCTTATAAATAATTTGAATTTTCAAGGATTCCCTAAGGCCATTTCACATCTCCCTCTTTATTCACATAACGCCATTCCTTCATTTGAAGTTGAGTGGTGTCCACTGTTGAGACTCTTTGAAAAATTAAAAACATAGGATCTACTTCAACAACCCTTTTCCGACCATAACCGAAAGCTCCTTTATCTTCCAATTGTTCCCGAATGGTATGTGTAGCATCTGATTTATGTTCATAAGCAATAGAAAAATCCATCCAATATTCATAGAAAAAAATGGACAGTAAGTTGATCAAAATGAACAATGAAAAAGAGAACATCGGTGTCAAAATAAGCCAAGTAAGGTTTCGCCGGAGTCCATTTCGTTTATCCACGTTAAAGAACAGCGTCAGAAGTATAAAAATAGGAGTTCCGTAAAAACAATAATCTTGGATTTCATCGGTAAACTCTTTTTGAGGGACAATCGAACAAGCTTTCAATAATATAATCATCAATAAGCCCGTGAAATAAAGAATCGCGAGTAGTTTAATGCTTGTTTGAATATGTTTGAGCATCAGCTTTTGATTAATGAATAAAACCATTCTCTAAACCATTCCAAGTGGATAAATTCTCTAGATCGGTATTTGGTTTAATTAGTCCAATTTCATCCACTAAAAAATTCATTCGTCCATAATTACAGGGAGCACATGTAATCAATAGATTCTCTTTGCTTGTTTTCCCACCTCTAGCATGTGGGATCAGGTGATCGAATTGCATCCACATAGCTTGAAAAGCAGCGTGCTGTTCAGGATTTGTCTTTCCCCAACGAACTGCATTTGGGTATTTTTTTTGAAAAAAAATCCTTATTTCCTTTCGAATTAATGGTATGCCACAAAAGCGACAATTAAACCCATCCCTCTTCAAAAGTTCAAGCTCTAGACTTTTAGATGGTATTCGAATGGAATCACGATCATTTTTTGGCAACGTTTTTGGATTGCCTAATGTCTTTACTAGTTGGGAATAAACACCTGCTTGTCCCCATATGGACTCAGTCCAATCGCGAATAGCTGGAATATCAGCTTTATTAAGTAGGTGTTCTGCTAAAATAGAATCCCCTTCGAAATGAGCCAGGACGGATTGACTTAATAAATCTGCAGCCAAACTAATTTCAGAAATAGGTTCCTTCAAACACCGTTTAACATTTAAAGTCATTGACTTGAGTTCTTTTTCTCAGCTGTTACTTGAAATAGTAAATTGAATTATCGCAGCATTCACCATAGAAAAGGGACATTTCGAATTGTTTACTTTTTATGTTGTAGGATATAGAAATCACATCTGCAAATACTTCCGTAATGTTCAAGGATGAAATTTCATTCTCGGAAACATGATCCTTTGCATAAAGGTATAAGTAATCCCCTATAACCGTAGCTGATTCAGATAGCTTAGCTGGAAAATTTGAACTGTACTTTTTAGGTGAATCACGAAGAAAATAAGCCATTCCATTTGCGTTCATCGGCATAGTATAGTATGTTTTTCCATTGCACATTAATTTCACTGAGAGGTCCTTGGAAACCTGGATTTTCATACTCGACAACATTTTTATATCTTCTCTTTCTAAATCGATATCATAGGCTTGCCTCATGCCTTCTTCAATTGCCGATCCTTGAGCAAGCCACTTGCCTCTTTCCAAGGTGTAATCCACCATCGTATTTGCGCCCATAAATCCTGAAATGGAAGTTAAAGCGTGGTCACCGATTAAACCTGATAATATTATTTCCTTCTCACTTTTAGGTGCTTCTTCCTTTGTTTTCTCTACAGCCTCAGCAGGAACGTTTGAGTTATTTTTGACGTCGGTACTTTTCTGCTCATCCATTGAATTTCCGCCGCAACTTGACAGAAAAAGGATTGAACAAAGAAGTGCACTGGAATAATTTCTATTTAATTTCATACTCATTTTCATATTTGTTAACTTTTTTAATGGATAAGACATGAATGCACCAGTCAGGATCAATAAATAAAATGATAATGCTTATATTTTCCCAATTAACCTCACCAGATAAACTCAAAAATAGCACAAGTCTCCCATTCGATATGAGGTTGAACAGATACACCAATTTTTGTATAGCTGCTGTTTAAACAAATTTTTCGATGCCCTAAACTTGGGACATCGTGGTCAATTAATAGTTGCAAAGCAATGTCTTTACCTTTCGACAAACCATAAGAACAACATTCTGCATAATTCCCTTCTTCACAATGTCTTCTATCATGACCTGTTTCTCCGGATGCGCCTTGTTCTTTGGCAAAACACAACGCATTTCGATATAAAACATCATTAAAACTAAGTGCATTCATAGACGCACTATTTGATAGAAAATCAATGAGCGACTGTCTGTATTCTGAATCTTTCAAATAGTAATCAGATTCATATGTTCCGTAATAATTTAACACTTCGTTTCGAAGAAAGTCCTTTGGATATAAGCGACAAAGGTTAATGTACATGATGCATTCTTTTTCGACATTTGATAAATAAGCAACATTCGCTGCCGTATTCGCTTGAGCAAGCTGAGCGCTGGTCCAAGATTGAGCATGTGTACTAGCGTAGAAAACGAGGAATAATCTCAGACAGTACTTTTTCATTTG
>CAIRMS010000036.1 GCA_903879765.1 uncultured Flavobacteriales bacterium | reverse complement strand
CCACTTCAACTTTCACTTCTCTGTAACTTTTTCGTTGATCAATTTGTTTTACCTAAAACCCTAGCTATGAAATCACTTCTACTATTAGTCTTGTTGCTCACAAGCCTTTTTTCTTGGTCGCAATCGTTTTACGGGTCTCTTTCCGGTGGATATCAATTTGGTGTTGGAAAGCAGAATTTGGAACACCATTCGGTTTCTGAATTTATTGATCCATATTCTCCTTGGCCTTGGCAGCAAGTGGATTTATCGCTTGGTCAAGGGACAACGACAAATGTAACTTTGGGATATGATTTGAATCAAAGTTATGGTTTCACTCTGACTGGATCTTATCTGTTTGGGTCGGAATTTTCATCAAAAACAAGCAATACCTTGACGGTTGAACGAACGTTATCGGCAAGTATGGTTCGCATCAATCCAAGTTTTAGAATGCACGTTGGACAGAACCGTTTTAGAACCTATGCAGACATTGGATTCATTCTTGGGATTGGAAAAATAAATTTCAACTTAAAAAATTCCACAGTGGATGCAACGATTCTTGAATACAGTTATGTCTATGACGGTGGACTTTCCTACGGAGCTAGCGCGCGTTTCGGAGTGGAATATGAGGTGTCCAAAAAGTGCCTCATTTTTGGAGAGTTTAACTTCATCAGCCAAGCCTATGCACCTACAAAAGGTTATTTGACGAAATATATTTTTAACAATGAAGATCTGACGGAATCTTTCCAACAAAATGCAAGCGCTAATGTCGTTTTTGTCGAATCCATACAGTCGGAACCAAGCGTTTCTCCCTCACCAAATGAGCCTCAGGTAAGAGCCAAACACAGTTATCCTTTTCACAGCTATGGATTGAATGTAGGAGTGAAATTTATCCTTTGGGACAAGAAAAAAAAGGAGGAAAGAACTTGTTGAGTAAAATGTGCGGACATTTTAATTTTCATAATAAATGCACTTGCGCCATTACACTTATTTTTCTATTGAAGGATAAACGGATTCAGCAAAAATGTATTGATGATATCCTTGACCTAAATGATCACCGATAATGTTGTAATAACATTCATCACCACCTCCAAATGGTGAAATGATGAGTGGTTCTGTTAATTGGACTGTCTTAATCGACCATCCCTTCGGTAACGAAACGGTTGTATCAGGTATTCCTGTTTCCGTTGCATGCATCACATAATAATTGCCTAGGTTATCTGTTAACTGAAAAATACGTTCAGTAAACTTAAGTGTCTGACATTTCTGAATGGTTTTTATCACTAAATGTTCTTTCGCTGGTTTGAGTATATCTGTTTTTCCACCAATGAAATCTACACAAATGGGCTTTGCAATATCTATCCATGTGTAATTTTTGTGTTCACGCTGTTTAATGCATCCGGCATCCTGACATTGAACGTTTGTATAGGGGGAGCGATAAAATGCGGTTTCTTTAAAAAGTAAAAATCGATCGATGTTTTTAGAGTATGGAAAGGAAGGCTTGAATTCATCCCATTTTTCTAAAGGAATCGCACGTGAACCTCCACTTATGACAACCACCATTTCTTTTTGATTGATGAGTTCCTTTGCTAAACCAATCTTTTTCCAAATCAAGGTGTCCGGTAGTTTGGATTTTTCCGTGGAGAATTGAAGTCCAACTTGATCTGCCGTTTTTAATCCACAGGAATGAAAGATACTCGCGGTTAAAATGATTAGAATAATTTTATATAGATTCATACTTCAATCTTTTTAAGTCAACATAACGTCCCTACCGGAATTTCAAATAAAGTTTATTTCCATTCATCAAAATGAAGTTAGACCGAATGTTTTCAATTCAGATATTCGTTTCATCCTTTGCAATTTTAGGTGTTGATGGGTTTCTTTTAGCCACAAGACTTAAAATGAAAAATACACTGGAGTAGGAT
>CAIRMS010000035.1 GCA_903879765.1 uncultured Flavobacteriales bacterium | reverse complement strand
ATGCACCTGAACTGAAAAGTCATTTCCTACAATTGAATAAAATTGGAAGTAATTTTATTTTATTAGACCTCTCTAAAACGAAATATTGCGATTCATCCGGATTAAGTGCTATCCTAATTGCCAATAGACTCTGCAAAGATACGAATGGAAGATTTGCACTTTGTGGCTTGCAAAGCAATGTCCAAAAGATGGTTGAAATTGCACAATTAGACAAAGTTCTAATCATTACCAATTCCGTAGATAAAGGAATTGATGCACTTATTGCGTGAGTTTCTCAGTTTGCATCTTAGGTAGTGGTGCCGCGCTTCCAACTGGTAAGCGAAATCCAACTGCGCAATACATCGAATGTAACAACAGACATATTCTCATTGATTGTGGAGAAGGAACGCAACTCCAACTGCGCAAATTTGGAATCAAATTACAACGCATTACCCACATCCTCATTTCTCACTTGCACGGAGATCATTTTTTTGGTTTACCCGGATTAATTTCATCCATGCATTTATTAGGAAGAACCAGAGGTCTAACCGTTTATGGTCCACCAGAATTGCAACAGTTAATCACTTCATTTATTGATGTTGGCGGACACAAACTTTGCTTTGATGTTCAATTTGTTCAACTTGAAACAAAGTCACTTCAGACAATTTTCGAAGATCGACTGATTGAAATAAAAAGTTTTGCATTAAAACACCGCATCCCAACTTGGGGTTATCGGATTGAAGAAAAACCAAAACCTTTGCACCTAAATGCTGCCGCCATCAAAGAAGCAGGGTTACTGCTGGAAGATTTACCAAAATTAAAAGCAGGAATGGATCTGGTCAAGGATGGTCGTGTTTTGAAAAATAAGAAATTTACCATTCCCCCTAGCCCATCCTTACATTATGTCTTTTGCTCGGACACTAAACCTTGGACTGGATATGAGTCAGCGATTGAAAATGCTCATTTGATGTATCACGAAGCCACGTTCACGGAGCAGCATGCCGCACGAGCCAAACAAACCTATCACAGCACAGCCAAACAGGCAGCTCAAATGGCAGAGAAAATGAAGGTACAACACCTCATAATCGGACATTTCTCTTCACGTTATGAAACAAGCGAACAACACTTATTAGAAGCCAAAAGTATTTTCCCAAACACGATTGCAGCCGAAGATGGTGAATGGATAGACCTAGAAAAACTCTCTTATTTCTGAGAAAAGCGGTATAAGATGTAAGCTGTGAAAGCGAACATGATATTTGGAATCCAAACGGAGATGATTGCTGGCATACCCACATTCATAGAGGCCACAGTAAGCATTTTCATAGAGAAAATGTATATAAAAACAATAGTGAGTCCGATAGCCACATTTACACCAATACCCCCGCGTTTCTTTCGTGAAGAAACCGATACGCCCATTATCGTTAAAATATAAGCGGCAAAAGGATAAGATGTCCGTTGGTGAAGTTCGATTTCATAAGTAGGTACAAGAGATGAACCCTTAATTTTCTCGCGTTCAATCAATCGAGTAAGTTCACTATAAGTCATCGTTTCCGCCACATTCTCTCGTTGAGAAATTTCCTCCAGCGTAAATGAAAAAGTGGTGTCTTTTCGCGAGCCATGTACTAGTCTACCTTTAGGGAAATGATAGTTTTTCTCATAGTAATCCTTCACCTGCCAACGATTGGTTCCTGGAATACTTTTTACTTTTCGGGCTCTAAAAAAATAAATAGGTTCGTTTTCATCGTTCCATTTTTGAATGGTCAAATCATGTATTTGATTTTCAGCGGAAGTGTAATTCGAAAAATAAACCAATTCGTTCCCGGGATATTCCGCTTGATAATCCTCCACTGATAAAATATCCCGGTAGTACTTCTCTTCAAAAGCCAATCGAACTTTCGATGATCTCGGAACAATGAAATGATTTAAAACAAATGAAAGAATCATTAATACGGTTGCACCAATCATGTATGGTCGTAGGAACCGAGTGATGGGTCGGCCACTAAACCAAATTGGGATTATTTCGGTGTCTTGTGCCATTTTAGCAGTAAACCAAATAACCGAAATGAAAATAATCATGGAGGAAAACGTATTCCCATAAAAGAGAATAAAATTCACATAATAGTCAAAGATAATCTCGGAAATTGGTGCTTTGTTTGAAATAAATTCACTGAGTTTCTCCGAAATATCAAATACAATCGATAACAACATGATAATCCCCAACATAAAAAAGAATGTAGAAAGGAATTTTTTAATGATATATCGATCAATGATTTTAAGCATAGTAACTTAACGTCTTAACGACAATTTCGGTATTACATTATTCTTCCAAGCGACAAAATCTCCTGCTTTTATGTGTTCTCTTGCTTGTTTCACTAATTCAAGGTAGAAAGACAAATTGTGAATCGTAGCGATTTGTATTCCTAAATACTCTCCAGACTTGATAAGGTGACGTAAATATGCTTTGGTATACACTTGATCCACCCAAACGCCACTTGTTTCATCTAGCGGGGAAAAGTCCTTCGACCATTTTTCATTTTTAATATTTATTGTTCCTTCCCATGTGTACAATAGTCCGTGACGAGCATTTCTACTCGGCATCACACAATCAAACATATCAATTCCTAAAGCAATGCATTCAAGAATATTCGTTGGTGTTCCAACACCCATTAAATAACGCGGTTTTTCCTTCGGGAGGATGTCGCAAACCAATTCAGTCATTTCATACAAGTCTTCATCTGGTTCTCCAACAGACAATCCACCAATTGCGTTACCTACGGCATCCCAAGATGCAATGACTTCAGCTGACTCTTTACGTAAATCTTTAAAAACACTACCTTGAACGATGGGAAATAATGCTTGTTCATATCCATATTTTGGTTCGGTTGCATCCATTGCTTCAAAACAACGCTTCAACCAGCGATGCGTCATATCCATGGATCTTTTTGCGTAATTGTATTCGCATGGATAAGGAGTGCACTCATCGAAAGCCATAATGATATCTGCACCAATAGATCGTTGAATTTCAATCGCTCGCTCAGGTGTGAAAAAGTGATAACTTCCGTCTAGGTGTGATTGAAACTTAACTCCTTCTTCGATTATTTTTCTTCTACCCGACAAGGAATATACTTGATAGCCACCACTATCTGTTAACATTGGTCGTTCCCAACCAATAAATTGGTGCAAACCACCGGCAGCCTCCAAAACATCAATTCCTGGACGTAAAAATAAATGGTAGGTATTACCCAAAATAATTTGAGCGTTTATGTCGTCACGTAATTCTTGTTGATGGACACCTTTAACTGAACCTACCGTTCCGACAGGCATAAATATCGGAGTTTCAATGGTTCCGTGTTCCGTATGAAGCTGACCCGTGCGTGCTTTTGAGTCAGTATTTTGCGTCAGAATATCAAAGTGCATAAAAATGTTGAAAAATAACTTCAACAAAGATACGGGTATTTGATTTGAGAATTCATCTTTGTACTGAAGTTATCCTATGAAGTTTATACCTACGTTTGAAATTAATTTTTTTACCATCACATTCCTAGTGCTTGCTTTAGTGGTGGTAGTACAAATACTGTATGTTTTGTTTATCTACAGCAAACTCGCCTTCCATAAAACAAAACCCATTGATGATCATCAAAATTGGATGCCAATTAGTGTGATCATTGCTGCTAGAAATGAATCGGACAATCTCTACGAAAATTTACCAGCCATTTTAAGTCAAGATTATCCTGCATACGAAGTGATTGTAGTAAATAATCAATCAATTGATGATAGTGGGTGGATTTTAACTGCGTATGCACAACAATTTCCAAATTTACGTATTGTAGAATTAAGCAAAAATAAACACCTAAGACCAGGTAAAAAATTACCAATTACACTTGCTATTAAGGCTGCCAAATATGAACATTTCGTTCTAACAGATGCAGACTGTAAACCAGTGAATGACCAATGGATAAAACAAATGGCTAGTCAATATACAAAATCAAAACAAATTGTAATTGGCTATGCACCTTTCTTGAAAAATAAAGGATTTTTGAATCGATTAATTCGCTTTGATACTGCCTGGATTGGAGTAAATTATTTTTCTATGGCACTTGCAAAATTACCGTACATGGGCGTTGGAAGAAATTTGGCCTATACCAAAAGTGTTTTTCACTCTGTAAATGGATTCAAGTCTCATTATTCTGTTCCAACTGGTGATGACGTACTTTTTATTCAAGAAGCAGCAAAGAAATCAAATTATTCCATTCAACTTAATCCAGATTCTTTTTGCTACTCCCAGGCACCTACAACATGGAGCAGATGGATGACACAAAAGACGCGGCATTACGCTACATCAGGTAAATACCGCTTTATTAAGAAACTCTTGTTAGGAATATATCCGATATCACTGATTTTGATGTGGGTATCTTTTATTACTTTGCTGTTTAGTAAAGATTTCATTTTACTGAGTAGCAGTATATTTGGATTTAGTTTGCTTTTAAAGTGGTGGTTGCAAGGACGTTGCCTATCTCAATTAAAAGAAAAAAGTTTTATTCGCTTTTTACCTTTTTGGGATTTATTTTACGCCCTATTGATGCCTATATTGTTTTACATATCAGAACGACAAAAGTACTACAGATGGTAGAGAACGAACATTTATCGGATAAAGCAAAACATGACCTCGTGTTAGTGGAAGCAGCACGCAAAGGAAATCAAGCTGCATATGCCGGTTTAATGGATCGATACCGTGATTCCATTTTCTTCATGATGTTAAAAATGGTCAAGAATTCTGATGATGCTGATGACCTAACCATAGAAGCTTTCGGTAAAGCATTTAGCCGCCTAGACCAGTATTCTCCAAGTTTTGCATTTAGCACTTGGCTGTTTAAAATTGCTTCCAACAACTGCATCGACTTCATTCGTAAAAAACGAATAGAGGTGACTTCCATTGACAAAGGAATGATGACCGAAGATGGTGATCGATTGCGCATCGATGCAAGATCAACTGGATTAAATCCTGAAGAGACCATTATACACGGTCAACGGATCACCCACATGCGCTTACTTGTGAGTAAACTTAAACCTAAATACAGAGAACTGGTCGAAAAACGCTATTTCGAGGAATTAAGTTACGAGGAAATTGCGGAGGAAATGAACCTGCCTCTAGGAACCGTGAAAGCACAACTTTTTCGCGCTCGAGATTTCTTGGCTGCCATGATGGACAAGACAAAAGACACAATTTAAGGGTCGTGGATATTATTTCTAACTATTTTCCGGAATTAAGTCCTGTTCAAATAGACCAATTTGCGCAACTTGAAAATTTGTATTCTTTCTGGAATGCGCAAATTAATGTGATTTCTAGAAAGGATACTGAAAACTTTTATACACACCATGTATTGCATTCACTGGGAATTGCTAAAGTATGCGCCTTTAAGCCAGGATCATCCATTCTTGACATCGGAACCGGCGGTGGATTCCCAGGAATCCCTTTAGCTATTTTATTCCCTGAAACGACATTTGTGTTAGTTGATTCAATAGGGAAAAAAATCAAAGTTGTGAACGAAGTCGCACTTGCTTTAGGACTTACGAATGTCACCGCACATCATGCACGAGCCGAAGAAATCAAGGGAGATTTTGATTTCATCGTAAGCCGCGCTGTTACCCAAATGCCCCTATTTTTAAAATGGGTTAATGGGAAAGTAAAAAAGAAATCTGAACATGACTTAGTCAACGGAATCCTTTACCTTAAAGGCGGTGATTTAAGTGAGGAAATGAAACCCGTGAAGCACCTACATCGAGAATTTTTGCTGTCCGATATTTTCGACGAGCCATTTTTCGACACGAAAAAAGTAGTCTACGTAAAACTAAGATAACACTGGTGGGAACTCCAGGGTAAAAAGTGGAATGGGTACGGAAAATAATTGCTCCGTTTCTAAATTTTGAAACGTATAAAATCCACTCATTCGTCCTATTGGCATCCAAAATTCACAACCACTAACATATTCAAATCGCTCTCCTGACAAAATAATAGGTTGTTCACCTATAACACCTGGACCATCGACATGTTGTATACCATAAATCAAGTGTTCTACCATCCAATGACGGTGTAATAATTGAATCGAATTGCTCCCCTTATTTTCGATGAATATTCCGTAGTTAAAGAAATATTGACTTTCATCAGGATTTGATAAGTCCTCACGAAACCACGTTTTCACATGAATATCAACAGTTGAAATGATTTTATTTCTCATATTGTCAGCACCTAACTAAAATATACCAAATGATACTAATGACCAACTATTATTTCTGGATCAAGCAATTAGAATAAGCCTTGATCGCACGTTTCTCACCAAATGAATCTACTAATTCATGTGTGGTTGCTTTAATTGATACAGCGTCAATTTCTACATTTAAAATTTCTGCGATTATTTGACACATCTCAGGAATGTGTGGGTTAAGTTTCGGGCTTTCTAAAATCACCGTAGAATCAATATTCACCACATGAAATCCTTTATCATGAACAAGCTTAACCACCTCTTTTAATAGAATTTTTGAATCTATGCCTTTATATTTTGGATCCTTATCTGAAAAATGGAAACCTATGTCACGTAAATTAGCTGCTCCCAAGAGCGCATCACAAATTGCATGTAAAAGCACATCTGCATCTGAATGTCCAACAGCACCTAAATCTGATTCAATTTTTTTTCCACCAATGAAAAGGTCATAACCGACAGCTAAACGGTGAACATCTACACCAAATCCAGTCCGAATTTGCATGGCTATATACCGCTTGGTGTTGAGCCTCCTGTTCGTCCCATATTCAATCTTAGCGTGAAACGGAGGGTATTCGCTAAAGGACTTTGTCTTCCACTTACAGAAGCTAAGTAGGAGAAATCTATTGAAAACATATTGTACTTCAAACTTGCTCCAAAGTTTAAAAATTGTCGATTACCTTTATTTCTGTTCTCGTAGAACATTCCCGTTCTAAAAGCAAGTACATCGTTGTACCACCATTCAATCCCCGCTGCAATATTAATTTCTGCTAATTCTTCTTTCAATTTAGTTCCTTTCACTATTTCATATGAACCATCGTTGTTTTGAATATAATCACCATTTGCGTCTTTAGCCACTACACCTGGTGCATCATAAAAAGATTGCATGATTCCATTGATAATTCCCACATCGCCGTTCATTCCTGACAACATCGTGTAACTCCCGTTCACGTTATCATAAAACGCTGGAGTTGGAACTAGTAACTTTTGAAGATCAACCGCAAACGTAACTTTATTGTAGTCATCAAACTCAGCTTCAAAGGCGTTACCAATTTTCATGTTCATTGGGATAAAGTCTCGTTGCGATAGCTCCGAATAAGCAACCTTGTTACCCAAATTGTTCAATGTTGTAGCGAACGTGTAGGTTCCATCCGTATTGCCAATTTTAGCATCGTCATTACGATACGTAATGGAGAAATCCGCTCCACCAACGACTCCTGCTTTCGTGTTTACACCGCCAACAGTCAAGCCTCCAGTTAGATTCGAATAAGCAAACTTTCCATTGATTCCAATACTTAACTTTTTAGCCAAACGAAACGCATATGCTCCAGTCAACTCGAATTCATTCGGCTTGTCATCACGAAGAACATTACCGCTTACATCCGTAAACGTAATTTCACCTAAACTAAAATAGCGTAAAGATCCTCCAATGGTGTGTATTTTATTGATGCGATAGTATCCAGCCAAATATGACAAACTAATGTCATTGGTTAATTGACGTAACCAAGGGGTGTAAGATAGACTTAATTCGGACTTCTCTTTTGCAAAACTCAGCATGGAGGTATTCCAATAAACAGAGGTTGAAGTTGGGCTCAAAGCCGTTCCTGCATCTCCCATTCCACCTGCCCTAGAATCCGGGGTAATTGCCATAAATGGCAACGCTGTGGTAATCGTATTTAATTGCAAATCATTATCCGTGACACCCGATCCTCCACCGTTTGGCTGAGCATAGACTTGAAGAGAAGAAAAACAGATTGATAAAAAGAATAAAACTTGCTTCATAAACAACAATACTTAATGGTTCGTAAATATACGAAAAACTAGGTTTTTTATTGTGGAATCACTTTAAAATAACCAATTTCTCTGTTTTTTCAGCAGTTTGGCCATCAATATTTTTAACTTTTAAGCGATAAACATAAACTCCTTTTGCTAGTTGATCGCCAAAATCATCTTTTCCATCCCATTCGATTCCCTCAGAACGAAACCCCTGGGTT
>CAIRMS010000034.1 GCA_903879765.1 uncultured Flavobacteriales bacterium | reverse complement strand
TTGTTCATATTAATGTATGTATCCATATTAAAGCCATTCGGATAGTCCACATTGTAAAAATTTGAGATCGGATTTTCAATTTGCCCAAAATTTGAAATACCTACGCCTACCTCTAATTTTTGCTGGGAGAATGCGCTTAAATGGATCATTAAAATCAAAAAACTAATGATTTTTTTCATGGGTTTAGGTTAGTTGGTTTAAGGATGGAACAAATAAGTAAGGATAAAAGTTACAAGCAGGATTGAATGAGTTCTTTCCATTTGCTAAATGATTTTATCTATTCCAATAGAATTTTCTCGCAAAAATCACCTTGCTCAGTAGAAACATGAAGAAAATAAATTCCAGGTGATAAATCAGTTAGGTTTAAAATGGAGTGCTTTGGGTCAAATTCTTTGATGAGCTTTCCGCTGTTGTCGCGTAGGGAGAGGACTGAAATCTGATCTGCAAAACTGTTTTCAATGGTGATGAAATCTTGAGTGGGGTTGGGGTAAAGATTAAATGTGGTTTTGATGTCATGGTTTGTGACATTTAAACTTGGCCAAGTAGCATTGTACACAAAAAGTGTATCGAATGCAGTGACGGGACCGCAATTGATGTCTGTAGTTGTGTCTAAAATGGATAGCGCTTGGATGTGGGTCGGCACAACTGGCCAGTTGTCATTGAATTGCAAAATGGTGTCAAAAGGAACAATGACCGTTAGGCCTGGGCAGTTTTTGAAAAATACATTGATTTTAAACGTATCCGAAACTTCGTGGGTAATGGAGGTGATCGAAACCCCCGTGCTGCTATATGCGCCAAAAATATGAAGCGAAGGAGGGGTGCTGTTGTTCAGCAATACAATGTTGTCTATGTACTGTGCAAACAAATTGGTCGAACAAACAAAGAAACAGATAAAAAGAAGTTTTTTCATATGAATTGTAAAGAGTTAAAAGTTAATCCCTACACCAAATCGAAGGGAAAGATTCAGTCGACTAGGCGAATTTATGCGCTTATCTGAGGTGAAATCGTTTAAGAATTGAGAGAAGTCACTTCTCCCCCCATTTCTGGAAAACAAATATCCCTCTGCATTGAATTGGGTATAAAGCGTGATCCAATTTAATGGCGTGTAAGACAAGCTAATCTGACCATGTGCACCTAGTTGAAATTGACTTAATTCATAATAAAATTTAAGGAGCGGCGAATAATTGATGGAAATAGTATCCATGTAAGAATAAATCAAACGAAAATTAATGCCGCCTCCATACAACAAATCAATCTTCTTAGAGAGTGATTTTGAATTGGAAAGAGTCCCACTTAGTGAAGCGTAAGATCGTGAAGAACGCACAACCTCAGATACATTTTCAGCTTCCCAAAAGCAATAGTTGGCATAACCTGAAAGATTGACTGCTAAAAACTGCGACTGGTTTAATTTTCGTTGGTATTGTAAACCATACGACTCCAATAAAATATTTGAAGCGGTTCGATACTTACCAATGTTCATTAAGGGCCCACCATCTAGAAAACTATGAAAAAGTCCCGTTTGAATGGAGAGTTGATTTTTCGATTGAGCATACAAAGGACATTGAATGCTACACTGCAGTAAAAGTGCGAAGATTAAAGTTGTTCTCATGTTCTTACATACGTGGTTTTTTCGGTAAAGGGAAGTCCGGGTCTGAAATTAGTGTTATTTTGGTTCTTCACTTCCTTCCCATGGATTTTAATCGTACTCCTAAAGTGAACAATAACTTTTATGTGATGAAAATGAAATTACTCCTATGTATCTGCCTAATTACTATGACAAATGTCATGGCGCAATCTTCCAAAAAATGGAAAGTGGAAGGAATCCAATTTAATTTAGGCGGATTGATGAGTTCCAAAATCCCTTCGGCATCCTATGCGACCTATGTAGATTTCATTGGTCAAGCAGACACCACTTATACGGATTTTTCAGCTCCAATTCAATTAACAAACCTACGCTTACAACCAATTTTTAATGGAAGTTTTCATTTGGTTCAACCGGAAACAAATGCCTTACAACGATTTGGATTTACCCTTCAAAATAAAAGCATTTCATCGTTTGTCCTTATAGGAACGACAAATTCTGATAGCATCGTATTTCCAGAAGTTTATACCACCATTAATGCCTTGCGCTTGGATCATACATCTCCAGTGTTGACATTTGATTACGCTTATTTGAAAAAAATACTGGTTTCAAAACGTTTTAATGTAACATTCGGGGCTGGAACTTACATCGGATTTACTCTATGGAATAAAATAAAATCTACTACTAGATTCGACATTTATCCTATTAGTAATGGAGAGGGTAATAACTTTGGCGGGTATAGTACAATTGAGAGGTCTGGAAATGGTAATACTACATTAAATATGGGCATCTACACGAGTTTTGGTTTCGAATATGGTTTAAGTTCGAATCAGAATGTTGCACAAAAATGGTATTTCACCTACGAAAGTCGTTTCTGTTATGATTATTTTGCGGTGAAAAATGTTCCTTCATCTTGGTTTTCCTTTCAGTGTTCGCAACAACTTGGAATCAAGTATTATTTGAATCGCTAAAAACCGAGTACTACATACTTTGAACTTCACAGAGGAATTTATTCATCAAATTGCACAGCGAGACCGTCGCAGTATATTGCTGTTGTATGAATATGCTTATCCGTTTATGCTACGTCGTTTATCGCGTTTGAGTTTGCACAAGGAAGAACAAATGAGTATCGTCAATGTAGCCTTTTTAAAAGCCATTGAACGCATCGAAACCTTTGACCGCAATAAGGACTTCGCCGCATGGATCAGTACCATCGTTAAAAACGAATTCATTGATCAATACCGTAAAAAGCAGAAGGATAAAAAGTTATTTAAGGATGTTGATTTTGAAAAGGAATTTCAAGCAAGCGACATTTCAGATGTGATTTTACAGGGTGAGGACGCGTCGAAATTGCTATTTCAGTTCGTGGATGCTTTACCGGAATCAACTCGCATTGTATTTAATCTTTTTGTGATCGAAGATATGTCCCGAGAGGAGATTGCCACCGCACTCGACCTCAACTATGATACGGTGAAATGGCACATCTTGAAAGCCCGAAAAATAATCGCTGTTCAACTAGAAAAAACAACATTATGAAGAATCAGTTCACTTCATTTGAGAATGACTATCGAAACGAGGTATGGAATCAATCTTTTGATTTGGATGCTGATTTTCTGTCGGACCTAGAAAAACGCTTGGAAGAACCAAAGCGTAAAAAGAAAGGTTTGCTTTTCTGGTGGATTTTTGGCGGTTCTTCCCTTTGCGCTGTTGTTGCCTACGGAATGGTGCTATTAAGTTTAGGGAGGAAAGATTCTTGGATTAAAGCTTCCCATCAAGCGTTGAAGAAGGAAGTGAGTCATTCTGAACAAAGATTAAAAAGAGCACATCAATCAATTGAAGGAAAGGAGGTGATTTCCGAACCTACATTCATTCCGCTCACGAACAGTCCATTACGGCATATTAACACAAATAAACACCTTGAAAACAATCTATTGATGGAAAATACACTTCCCGATTACACAATAAACCCCGAAGTCTTTTCTACGGATACTTCTAGAGTCTTGCTTTCATTAAAAAGATTTAATGAGCTTTTTATTAGTTTATTAGCTATACCATTTATTGATTTAAAACGAACGTCAATCCCAACGCAAAATCCAAAACGTAAACTGGAATTGGAAATCTATTCAGGATTGAATTATACCAGAAGTTACTTGTACAGTGATTATAATTTAGTCAGTGCATATGACCTCATGTTGACGCAGTCAGAGTCCATATTAAAAACAAAGAACCTTGGTTTGAATCTGTATACATATGCAGGGAATTTTCAATGGGGGATAGGAGCTTTTATCACGAGTTTGGGTGAGCAAGCAGATTTTCAATATGTAGATGCGTTAATTCAAGTGAATCAATTCAATACCAATGAATTCGACACAATCTACATCGAAAAATCCTATACGGATCAAAATAAGTATACCTTCGTTCAAGTACCGTTGAGCATTGGTTATCAATTCCAGTGGGAAAAGTTCTCTTTGACGCCACGTTACAGTGCCTCCTTGGGCACACGATTTAAAGAACAAATAGGGTATTATCCGAGTCGCAGCGGCATTGGCCTGGAATCGTTCTTTGTTCCAAAATGGAATTTCCAACAAAGCCTACAACTCGAGTTTAGAACCGGATTCAAACAAACGTTCATCAGTTTCACCCCGTATTTGAATTTCAACAGTGTCAAAACGCCACCCCAGATATTCAGTTACCGCAAGTACATCAATTTCGGGATGAATGTAGGAATTGGGTTGAGGATGAGGTAGCACATCGCACCGCACTTCGCACCGCTGCAGTTGCACTGCTGCGGTACTATTAATAAAAATTAAAATTTAGCAAAAAGCTAAAATGAAGTAAACATTTTATGTCTTTTTGAAATCCGCAGGAATGCAAATCCAGCGGTGCGGGTAAAATGAACAATTGATTTGAAAGATTCATTAAACTCATTATATTTGTTTTAAATCCAATAACAGATGTCAATAGCTGAACTTAACCAAACGAAATTAGATTTGATTGCTTGGATTAATCGGCTTTCAGATGAGAATATGATTGAGTTTCTAGATGGTCTGAAAAGATCAAAATCGACAGGTGATTGGTGGGATGAACTTTCCGAAAATCAGCAAAGAATGTTGCAAAATGGAATGGATGACGTTGAAAGCGGAAATGTGATTTCAACGTCTCAATTTTGGGAAGAATTGAAAAATGGCTGAGAAAAAGAAACTCACAGTTGAATATTCAAAACAATCTTTAGAAAACGCTAAAGAAATCGTATCATACCTACAAAAGAATTTTTCAGAAAAAGAAGTAACTAATTTCTATAAAGTTTTAGCTGATTTTGAGAAAATAATCATCCTGTATCCTACCATCTATTCAGAGTCAAAAAAGAAGAAATTTAGAAGAGCTGTTTTAAGCAAAGTGCTTTCTGT
>CAIRMS010000033.1 GCA_903879765.1 uncultured Flavobacteriales bacterium | reverse complement strand
TAACACTAGAAATCCGTATAGAAGGAGTTTTCTCACGTCCAAATTTAATCTTAAATTTACACTTAAAATTATTTTTATGAAATTTCTTTATAGCATTTTAGCTTGTCTTATGCTTTCTCAAGTATTACTTGCGCAAGCACCAGGATCACTTGATTTAAGTTTCGCTACTGTTGGTTACACCAGTTTTGGTCCAACGAGTACATCCATGGATAATGCTCAGGACATCGTTTCCTTACCAAACGGACAAATGGTGTTTTGTGGTACGAGTGGTACATCCGGTAATTTAGAAATGTGCATTGGTAAAATGAATGCTGATGGCAGCATGGACCTAACCTTTGGGACAAATGGTTATTATATTTTCCCAAATGCAGCGGGATCAGATTTCGCTTATGACATGGAAGTACTGTCAAATGGAAATATTCTTGTAGCCGGTGCATTATCCATCACAGCAGCCAACCCTAAATGGGCAATGATTTGTTTAAATCCAAACGGAACATTGAATACAAGTTTTGGAACTGGTGGTGTTTTTTCAATAGACATTGATTCAGGAGAAGACTATGCACGTAAAATTTTGTTGACTCCAACAAAAATCATTTTAGCTGGAAACACCAAAGTGCCTGGATTCAGCACGAATAGACTTGCTGTCGTTCGCTGCGACTATAATGGTGTACTTGATACAAGTTTTGGGTCAGGCGGATTAAATATTCTTTCTAGTGGAAATATCACCTGTTGGTCTGCAGCGCAAGGTGCATCTGGAGACATTATTTTAGCTGGTGATGCTTACATTAGCAACGTTTATTACCCAATGATTGCTAAATTTTCTGCTTCAGGATCAATTGCAACAACATTTGGAACAAGTGGTGTATGGGTAAATATGGCTATGAACGCGCGTTATTTCGATGTGGATTTTCATAATTCACAATTAATTCTTTCTGGAAACAATGGACCAGGACTGACAGACTTTCTACTAGAATCTAGATCAGAAACAAATGCGGCTGCAAACCTAAGTTTTGGAACAAGTGGTCAAACAATCGTCAATATTAACCAAAGTGACACTTACTATGAAGTTATCTTTCAACCGGACGGGAAAATTTTAGCGTGTGGAACTTCCGGTACGGCAGGTATTGGCGCAGCAAGAGATTTTGTTGTTTCTCGTTACAATGCAAATGGAACACTGGATTTAACATGGGGAACAAATGGACATACACTAACCAATATTTTCACTAACTGGGATGATGCTTATGGAATGGATTTGTATCCAGGTAACAAACTCATTCTCGGTGGTTTCAGTGCGCAAACGAATACTCAATTTGCATTTGCTCGTTATGTTATCTCGAGCAATGTCCCGGGTTGTATGAATCCTTTAGCATGTAACTATAATCCACTTGCAACGGTTGATGATGGATCTTGTATTATGCCTGGATCATCTTGTAACGATAATAATCCGAATACAATAAATGATTCCATCGGTCCAAACTGTAACTGCGTCGGAGCTTTAATTGTTCCGGGTTGTACAGATCCGTTAGCGTGTAATTACAATCCATTAGCGAATCAAAATAATGGGACGTGTATTTATCCAGGATCAGCATGTGATGATGGGAATCCAAATACAACGAATGACTCAATTGGGGCAAACTGCAACTGTGTTGGAAACCTGATTGTTCCAGGATGTATGAATCCAGCTGCATGTAACTACAATCCGTTAGCAACGATTGATGATGGATCTTGTCTATTCCCAGGAAGCTTATGTGATGACAATAATCCAAATACCATCAATGACTCTATTAATCCGGATTGTAACTGTATTGGCGAGGTGATTGTTCCTGGATGTACTGATCCTTTGTCTTGTAACTTCAATCCATTAGCGAATCAAAACGATGGATCATGTACCTATCCAGATGCGCCATGTGATGACAATAATCCAGATACGATGAATGACGCGTACAACAGCACGTGTGACTGTGTCGGTATGCAAATCGTTCCAGGATGTATGGATCCAACCGCATGTAACTTCAATCCGTTAGCGAACGTGGATGACAGTAGTTGTTTATTCCCAGGTGATGCCTGTGACGACGGCGATGCTACAACCATAAACGATGTCTATTCGGCAACGTGTGAATGTTCCGGTGTTACAAACGGATTGAATGAGCTTACAAGCATTTCATCTGTTTATCCGAATCCAACTTCAGACTTGGTAACAATTGAATTCACTGGTACAATCGAAGGTGCAGAATTACAACTTTGCGATGTTCAAGGAAGAATTTTGTTAACGAAAATCGTTCTTTCGAATAAGGAAACCATTTCTGTGGGACAATTTGAAACAGGTACTTATTTCATTTCTATTAAAGGAACGAAACAAGCAATCGTTAAACAAATCATCATTGAATAAAGAAAATAAGGGACTTCTGGAGCAAAGCATTTTGCTCCAGAAGCATTTCCGTTATTACCTATCTGAGGATTTTACCAGTAAGCGAAAATTACTCATTGCACTACATGGCTATGGACAATTAGCGCAGTACTTTGCGAAAAAATTTATAGGTCTTCCTGAGGAATATGCCTTACTCGTTCCAGAAGGAATGCATCGGTTTTATTTACAAGGTTCCAGTGGTCGTGTCGGTGCTTCATGGATGACCAAAGAGGGAAGAGAATTGGACATTGAAGATAACTTAAGTAATCTGAATCAACTGTTGTCAAGCGTGATGGAAAACCATGTGTTTGAAGAGATTTGTCTTTTAGGATTTTCTCAAGGTGGTGCAACCGCAGCTCGCTGGTACCATCAAGGACCAAGTTGTTTTCAGCAATTCATCCTTTGGGCCAGTGTTTTTCCGCCGGATATTGAAAAACCAAATCAATCAGAAGGAAATAGGCATTTTGTTTTGGGGACAGAAGATCCCTATTACACAAAAGAAAATCAAGAATCAGAATGTTCTTACTTTTCAGAATTGGGATATCACATACATCGTTTTGAAGGAAAACACGACATCGATTCAACAACACTTTTATCCATTCTAGGAAACTAAAGGCTTATACTTTATCTCCTTCCCATTTTCCAACGACGGCTGTAGCAACAGAGTTTCCAAGTACGTTTGTTGCGCTTCGGAACATGTCACAGAAATGATCAATCGGTAGGATTAGCGCCACACCTTCAATTGGAATATTGAACATTCCACAGGTCGCAGCAACAACAACCAAACTCGCTCTTGGAACACCTGCGATTCCTTTACTCGTTAACATCAAAACGACTAACATCGTTAATTGCGTTCCTGTGTCTAAATGGACACCATATACTTGTGCAATAAAAATACTGGCGAATGTCATGTACATCATACTTCCATCCAAATTGAACGAATATCCCAAGGGCAACATGAAGGAAACAATGCGGTCTTTGATTCCAAAACGTTCTAGCTCTTCTGTTAATTTAGGGAAAACGGCTTCACTACTTGTCGTGCCGAAAGCAATAACCAAAGGACTTACGATGCGTTTCAATAAGGTTTTCAAGTGACGACCAAGAAAGATGTAGCCCACCAAAATAAGAACGACCCAAAGTGAAGCTATTCCAACGAGGAAAGAACTAAAGAACTTCGTATACGTAATCATTAAATCCGAAACATCTTTCACTGCAAAAACTCCTGCGATTGCTCCAAATACTCCAATAGGGGCAAATTTCATAACGAAATTGACCATTTTTAAAATGATGTGGGAAAATTTATCCATCGCATTAATGACTGGCTTTACATTTTCACCTATGGAAGCAGCTGCTAATCCAAAGAAGATGGCAAAAATCACAATTTGTAAAATCTCATTTGTCGCCATTGCTTCAAAAACAGACTTGGGAATGATGTGTTCCACAAAATGTTGAACCGAAAAATCCTGTGTTTTTTCAGTGACTTCAGCTGAAGCCGAAAGATCAACGTTAGAAAGGTTCACACCTATTCCAGGCTTCAAGAAATTCACCCATAACAAACCGATTATCAAGGAAACAAATGAGGCTGTAAAGAACCAAGCCAAGGCTCTTCCTCCTATTCGTCCAACAGATTTTAAATCACCTAATTTGGCTATTCCAACGACAAGGGTTGTCAGGACCAATGGTGCGATAATCATTTGAACAAGTCGAATAAAAATAGTCGCTAATATCTTGATATATGTACTAAATTTTGTTGCTGTCTCCGCATCGAAATTCTTATGGATTATAGCTCCTAAAGTAGCTCCGAGTACCATTGCAATCAAGATGTACAAAGTCAATCGACTCTTTTTTTGTTTTTCAGGTGATTCAATTACGTGATCTTGATTCATGGATTTGTTGGGTTATTTCAATTAATATGTGAAAATAGGAAAAAGTAGAAACATAGCAAGTAAATGACGACTTCAAGAACCTATAGCAAATTATAAAATTGACCTCAAAAACAAAATTTACATTTCGTATATTTGAATCCCAATCAACAAATATGGCTGTTTCACAGAAGGAATTAGATTTCAATAACAACGAAGACAAAATGCGTTTGAAGATTCGCGCATTAGAGCAAGAATTAGCTAAAATCTACTTAGGTGGAGGTAAGGCAAAAATAGAAAAACAGCATTTGAACGGTAAATTAACCGCTAGAGAGCGAATTGATTTACTGCTTGATCCAAATACCAATAGAGTCGAGATTGGTGCTTTAGCCGGATACGGAATGTACAAAGAACATGGTGGTTGTCCTTCTGGAGGTGTCGTGATTGTGATTGGTTATGTAAAAGGACGTCAATGCATTGTCGTTGCCAATGATGCCACGGTTAAAGCCGGAGCATGGTTTCCTATTACTGGAAAGAAGAATTTAAGGGCGCAAGAAATTGCCATGGAGAATAGACTTCCAATCATTTATTTAGTGGATTCTGCTGGAGTTTATCTTCCAATGCAAGATGAGATTTTCCCAGACAAGGAACATTTTGGACGCATTTTCCGAAATAACGCACAAATGAGTTCCATGGGAATCACACAAATATCTGCTGTTATGGGGAGTTGCGTTGCCGGTGGTGCCTATTTACCGATTATGTCCGATGAATCATTGATTGTCAACAAAACAGGAACTATTTTCCTTGCCGGATCTTATTTGGTTAAAGCGGCAATAGGCGAAAGCATTGACAATGAGTCATTAGGTGGAGCAACAACTCAAACAGAAGTTTCTGGGATTTGTGATTACAAGGTTGAAGATGAT
>CAIRMS010000032.1 GCA_903879765.1 uncultured Flavobacteriales bacterium | reverse complement strand
GGATAGTTTGTTTTTTAAATCGGGATTTTGGTGTGATATTTGTTTCGTCGAAAATTAAAAAGATCAATGAGTGTTTTAAAAGGACTTTTACCCGTATTCATTTTGTTTTTATTCATGTCCTGTGAACATGATCAAAAGAAATCCTCACCGACGAAGGTCCAGCCGAAAGCGGTGATTCTTCAGAAACCTAAAGCCCCAAAGTCCCAAAAGACGGATAAGCAAACGCGACGAATCATACCACCAGAAATCCTACCTGTGCCATATGATCCATTTGATCCAGATCCATACCCAGGACTGCTGCCATATGATCCGGGAGAACCACCTGTCGTGTGTCCAACAGTAGATCCAGTCGTGATAAAATCGGATACTATTTATGATTTTCCTGCGTACTTACCGGATTTTCCCGGTGGCCAACAAGCATTAATCAATTACCTCCAAACAAATTTAGTTTATCCCGAAGACGCAAAAGAGCTGGGAATTGAAGGCAAAGTATATGTGAGCTTCGTTGTTTTTGAGGATGGAAGCATTCAACAAGTAACCATTCTTCGCGGTATAAACGGAAATAATTCTTGTGAAAAGGAAGTGCTTCGTCTGATTAAACGTATGCCAAATTGGATTCCAGGTAAAGATAATGTAGGAAACGTGTTAAAGGCACGAGTAAAAATACCCGTTGTTTTCAACTTGGATTAGTCAATGGTTGGCAACTCTAGACGGAAGGATGTTCCTTTGTTAACCTTCGATTCAAAAGAAATAATCCCTCCATGTTTTTCTACGATTTGTTTCACCAAGGATAGTCCGATACCACTTCCCGAAGACTTCGTTGTGAAATGCGGAGTGAAAATACGTTCTGCCTCTTTGCTTGAAATGCCACAGCCATTATCGATGACTTCTACAAAACACTGATGATCGACAACGGAAATGCTGATGCGTATTTTTCCCTGATCGATTCCAATTAATGCCTGTTGTGCATTTTGTAGCAAATTAACCATCACCTGTGTCCACAAATTACGGTCAACATTCACGAAAACAGCTTGAGTTGGTTTGTCAAACTGAAAGGCGATTTGTCCTTCGTTTTCGTATAAATGCACTACCTTTTCTATCAATTCGATCATGTTTTCGCGTTGGAAGATTGGCTCGGGCATTTTAGCGAAATCCGAGAATTCGTTGGCGATTCGAGCTAAGCCATCAATTTGTTCAATGATCGAATGAAGGACGTGGTTTAATTGTTTTTCTCCTTCTTCCTTCTTTGGATCGTAACTTCTCAACAGATGCTGAATACTTAACTTCATCGGTGTTAATGGATTCTTGATTTCATGGGCAATTTGTTGCGCCATTTCTCTCCATGCCATTTCTCGTTCTGTAGAGGCCAATCGTTGCGCAGCAATCTTAAGCTCATCTAATTTGTCATTGTAAGCCTGAACGATGGCGCCAATTTCATCTTTATGCTGGTATTTAATGTGCTTGTTTTCTTTTCCAAATTGGATGCTTGACATGTGCTTTTTCAACATGATGAGTGGCTCAATGAGCCAATTCGAAACGAGGAGCCCTATGATGACGGAAAGTGCGAGCAATAAAATAAAGACATTGATAATGGAAGTAACAAAGGTTTCAATTTGATGCTC
>CAIRMS010000031.1 GCA_903879765.1 uncultured Flavobacteriales bacterium | reverse complement strand
TACCCGTGCGAATGGATTACTTGGTATGGTGAAACGATTAAAATTAGAAGCAATTAAACACATTTCAGCATCATGAATGATTTAGAGGACCGCATTGTGTCTATGATGAAAACAATCTATGACCCAGAAATACCTGTAGATATTTTTGAGCTTGGATTAATTTACGAAGTGAAAATCGAAGATGACGGACAGGTTTTTATCGATATGACACTCACCTCACCTAATTGCCCTGTGGCAGAAAGTTTACCAAAAGAGGTTGAGGATAAAGTTGCTTCAGTAGAAGGTGTTTCTACCGCAAAAGTCAACATTGTTTTCGATCCACCTTGGGACAAAGACATGATGAGCGAGGAAGCAAAATTGGAACTAGGATTCCTTTAATCCCTGCGCAAGGCAAAACGACGCAATCGGTACTGTTGATAATCGTAATATTCCAATTCTAAACTTTCTTTTGAGGAGAGTAATATGCGCATGTCAATGGTGTCATATTCGCGAAAAACTTTCATTCGATCTCCTTTTTCATTCAATGTAAAAGTGGCGTTTTTTGTCACAAAGGAATCTTGAACTTGACTTAGACCAAATTCGCTGTAATCAAAATCTAATCTCCCGTTTATTTTACCCAGATCTGAAGAAATGCTGATCTGACCGAAGGGTAAACTATCATAAAACGTGAAACCTTCTCCAATGGAAATGCGTGCCAACTCAACGCGCCAATTTCCATCAATACGTTTTAATTGTGCCTTCTGCTTGTTACATGATGACAGCATAAAGATAAATGCGGTGAATATGTATGCGATTTTTCTCATTTGTTAAACGCAATGCTACACATGGCAATCATACCCATTTTCAAGGCATCGGAATCAATGTTAAAGCGTGGATGATGAACAGCATAAGTAATTCCTTGTTCCTTATTTCCAACGCCTAATCGAAAGAAACAAACTGGGATTTCTTGGCTGTAAAAGGCGAAGTCCTCTGCGGTCATGCGCAAATCTAGGTGATGAATTTGATCTTCACCAAACACGGATTCGAAAAGTGACTTCAATTCGGAAGTAAGAACTTCATCATTTTTCAAGAATGGATATCCTTTGGAGATCTGCAAATCGATTTGACCTCCAAAAAGCATTGAAACAGCACTTGCTTCATCTTCTAATATCGTGTAAGCTTTTGCTCTCCAAATCTCATCCATGGTGCGAAAAGTACCTTTAATCTGTGCTTCGGAAGGAATGACATTCGTTGATCCCAGTGCTTCAAAACGTCCAAATGTTAACACATGTGGAACAGCTGTCGGACACTCCTCGATAAAACGTGTTTTCACACGACTCATCCAAAGCGCTCCCATTTCAATGGGATTAACACACTTTTCAGGCAATGCTCCGTGTCCACCAACACCTTTAATCGTCACATGCAACTCATCACTGGATGCCATATACAATCCCGGACGCAAACCAATATTTCCCACCTCCATTTCTGGAAATACGTGAAGGGCATACATTTTTTCTACGCTTGGATGTTGCAACACACCGGCTTTCATCATCAAGCTTGCTCCACCTGGATTCATTTCTTCACCCGGTTGAAAAATTAATTTTATGGGGTGTGGTAAGTCGTTGCGATTCGCCTGTAAAATAACTGCTGAACCTAACAAGATGGACGTATGAACATCATGTCCGCAGGCATGCATCCAACCATCCACCTCAGATTTATATGGAACAACATTTTCTTCTTGTATCGGTAAAGCATCAAGGTCCGCACGTAATCCGATACAGTTCTGATCCTTTGTATGATGATCAGCACCAATCCATGCAACTACACCAGTTTCTGCGACATTCGTTTCATGCTCAATCCCATAACGAGATAAGATTTCAGAAACAAAAAGCATGGTGTTTTTTTCTTGAAAAGAAGGTTCTGGATGACGGTGCATGTGCTCACGCCAAGAACGAACTTCATCAAAAAGTTCCGATACGGATAACTTCAGTTTGTCAGGATTCATTGGATGAAATAGATGAATAACCAGATAAAATCAAACGAAATGAAACGTAGGCTAAAAATATCCCAAAAATCAACTTGACCATTCCTGGTGAAAGTTTTAAGGATAATTTCGATCCAACGTATGCACCGATTAAAAATGTAGCTGCAATCACAAGTCCATATTTCCATTCGACATTTCCAGATTTCCAGTAGTTAATCACTGCAAAAAGTACAACGGGCATCGATAAAACAAAAAGACTTGTACCCTGAGCTGTATGTTGTGATATTCCAAGAAAGAATACCAAGGCCGGAACAATAATCACCCCTCCTCCTACACCAACGAATCCACTAAGAATTCCTGCGAATACTCCAATGATGGCTAAAATAAGAATGGTTTGTGGCGTCATTTGTAGTCAAAGATATTAAAAATAGTTACTGCTCAACGAGAAGATTACAACCACGGATATCTGCTTCATCAAAGCGACCCTCTAAAAAAAATCCGTCATGCACCATTCGACCTAAATCTTGTGTTTGTATAAACGCACAACTATGTTGATTTGCTAAATCGATGACATTAATTCCACCACTTCGTTCGTTGGGAAAAAGCGTAAATGGATCGTAAGGATCACGAATAAGTATTTTCATCCACGGAACGACTTGAAATTTGCCGTCTTTCAAGGAATAACCTTGGGAAAGTAATTCTGTCATTCCATACTCAGAACGAACATGATCCACACCAAGCCCCTTAACCAACTCTGCATGTAACTCCACTTTCGTTAATTCCTTGCGTCGACCTTTCATCCCTCCTGTTTCAATGACGATTGCTTGAGACAGATCAATGTTTAATTCAGCTAAATCCAATAAAGCGTAAGAAACACCAAAGATAATGACTTTTTTACCCAAGGAAATTGCGGTTCGATAACGTTGAAGTACCGTCCTTGGTTCATTCAATAAAAATCCAGAAAGATCTTGTCCGGATTGTTGGATTAATGCATTCACCATATATACTAAAGATGAAGCACCTTGATCAACATAGTTTGGCAACAATGCCAACACCACATAATCCTGAACTGGACCGAAGAAATGAGTGAAACCTAATAAAAAGGAGTCATCGTACCACTGTTTATCTCGCACAAAATGTTGACTTCTGCCAGAATTTCCTGTTCCACTACTTTGAAAATGCAGGTCGACTTTTTCCACTTCCTGATCGACAATTCGCGTCGTTTTGAAAAAAGAAATGGGTAGAAATGGAATTTCATTCAATGATTGAGGATTGCCCCTTTTGATTAAATCCACATAAGACCGATAAACCGAAACATGCTCATACTGATGATGAAACAATGCCAAGGCACGTTCCTCAAAGTTTTCAGGACTTGTACTCAGTAAATATTCCGTCGGATTCATAAAACAAAGTTAAGATGAAATGTCTATTGCACATCGTCAAGCCAGGAAATGTGTGTAATTTTGAACAAGCGTTGAAAAACGTTGTTAAAATACAAATACATCATCAGTTTATGAAAAAAACGGGAGTCTTATTGCTTCAATTGGGAACGCCAGACAGTCCAAAAACAAGTGACGTCAGACGTTATTTAACGGAATTTTTAAATGACCCTCGCGTCATCGACATCCCATGGATTGCGCGTAAAATTTTGGTGAACGGTATTATTGTTCCATTCAGAGCCCCGAAATCAGCCAAAATCTATAAAGAACTTTGGGAATTAGGGGGTGGCGTTTCACCGTTGAAGACACACACACTTAAGGTTCAAGAAATGTTGCAGGATGCGTTTCAGAATGAGCATGTCACCGTCGAAATGGCCATGCGCTATCAAAATCCATCTATGGACAGTGTACTTGAACGCATGCATCAGGCGAATTACGACGAAATTATAATTCTTCCATTGTTTCCTCAGTACGCAAGTGCTTCAACAGGTTCTGCCGTGGAAAAAGCGATGAACATCATTCGTAAATGGTGGGTTATTCCTGAAATTAAAATCATCAGTCAGTTTTGGGACAACGAAGGATACATTGATTCGATTGTAGAGAACACGAAACAATTCAACTTAAAAGAGTACGACCACGTTTTATTTTCTTACCACGGATTACCAGAGAGACAAGTGGATAAAGTATACGAAGGTACTGACTTGTGTGCGGATGAACCATGTGAAACAGAATTGAATGACCGAAATAAATTCTGCTATAAAGCCACAGCATTTGCGACAACAAGACTGATTGCTGAAAAAATAGGCTTAACACACGACCAATACACGGTTTGTTTTCAATCAAGATTAGATAAAAAATGGTTGACACCTTTCTCAGATAAAGTAGTGGAAGAATGGGGGAAGAAAGGCGCGAAAAAACTTTTGGTTTTTAGTCCTGCATTTGTAGCTGACTGCCTAGAAACCTTAATTGAAATTGGAGAAGAATACCAAGAGATTTTTGAGGAATTTGGTGGTGAAAAAGTACAATTAGTACCAAGTTCGAATACGCATCCATTATTTGTCAATGGGTTAGAAAAACTGATTCGGCAAAAAATGAACTAGGATTCTTTTGTATCCTTTTATGATTACACATTTAAGTAGTAAATTTGCATTCGATTACATAAATAAATAGATAAAATACGTATGGCTTATAAAGTTAAAGACATCAGCTTGGCTGAATGGGGTAGAAAAGAAATTAAATTAGCCGAGGCAGAAATGCCCGGACTTATGTCGCTTCGTGAAGAATACGGAACCACAAAACCATTAGCTGGCGCGAGAGTTGCTGGTTGTCTTCACATGACAATTCAGACAGCTGTTCTAATTGAAACATTGGTAGAATTAGGAGCTGAGGTAACTTGGTCATCATGTAACATCTTCTCTACGCAAGATCATGCTGCTGCTGCTATTGCCGCTGCTGGAATTCCAGTTTTCGCATGGAAAGGAATGAACGAAGAAGAATTCGATTGGTGTATCGAACAAACGTTATTCGCTTTTGAAGAAGGAAAACCATTAAACATGATTTTGGATGACGGTGGAGATTTAACGAATATGGTCTTCGATCGTTTCCCTGAATTAACAAAAGACATCAAAGGATTATCCGAAGAAACTACGACTGGTGTTCACCGTTTGTACGAGCGTGTGAAAAATGGAACATTGGTAATGCCTGCAATCAATGTAAATGATTCAGTAACAAAATCAAAATTCGATAACAAATACGGATGTAAAGAGTCTTTAGTGGATTCTATTCGTCGTGCAACAGATACAATGATGGCTGGAAAAGTTGCTGTTGTATGTGGTTACGGAGATGTTGGAAAAGGATCTGCTGCATCATTAAAAGGTGCTGGAGCTCGTGTAATCGTTACGGAAATCGATCCAATTTGTGCGTTACAAGCTGCCATGGACGGATTCGAAGTAAAACGTTTGGATTCAGTGGTTCATTTAGGTGACATTATCGTCACAACAACAGGAAACAAAAACATCGTTGTTGGTCGTCATTTCGAAAACATGAAAGACAAAGCGATTGTTTGTAATATCGGACACTTCGATAATGAAATCGATATGGCTTGGTTGAACAACAATCATGGAGCTTCAAAAATCGAGATCAAACCACAAGTAGATTTATACAACATCAATGGTAAGGACATTATTATTCTTGCAGAAGGACGTTTAGTAAATCTTGGTTGCGCAACAGGTCACCCATCATTTGTCATGTCGAATTCATTTACGAATCAAACATTGGCGCAATTAGAGATCTGGTTGCATTCAGATAAATATGAAAACGATGTGTACATGCTTCCAAAACATTTAGATGAAAAAGTAGCTCGTTTACACCTTGCAAAAATCGGTGTAGAACTTGAAACATTAAGCACTGATCAAGCTGATTACATTGGCGTAGCAGTTGAAGGTCCATTTAAAGCGGAACATTACCGTTACTAAAAATATACCAACAAAAAATAGCCCTGACAAAATTGTCAGGGCTATTTTTATGTCTGTCTCGTCCTAGAAAAAGTTGACTATAAATTCAATTATATGTCAAATAAAAAGGAAAAAGGAAAAAAGTCAAATCCCCCACAAATCTACAGTGAGGCATTTAAACGTCAGGTTGTAAAG
>CAIRMS010000030.1 GCA_903879765.1 uncultured Flavobacteriales bacterium | reverse complement strand
CTTTTCTCGTTGTTTTCACTTAGTTTTATCTACCAAATTGACGTTATGCAAGTTTACACAGGACCCTGGACAAAAGCCGAAGCTGCTCATTTATTGAGAAGAACTACTTTTGGAGCAACGAATCAGCAACTCTTAACTGCGGTTTCGAATGGGATGAATGCCACTGTAAGTTCCATATTGCAAATACCTACGGGAGATCAACCGCTCGCATACGATGCAGGGGAGACGATTGTCCCACAAGGCAGTACTTGGGTAAATGCTGTTTATCCCGCGAATCAAACACAGAATCAACAAACAGAAAATGCGCGATTTAAGTCCTTAGGTGCTTGGATTGCCAAAAACATGAACCAAGAGCAATTGTGCATTGCAGAGAAAATGACCTTCTTTTGGCAAAATCATTTTGGGGTCACTGCGACGGCAGAAGCACGAGCGATGTACCATTTCCTCGATTTATTGCGTCAAAATTCATTGGGAAATTTCAAACAACTGATCAAAGATGTAACGGTTCATCCGGCCATGTTGCTGTTTTTAAATGGTGCGACGAATAATGTGTTCTCACCAAATGAAAATTATTCCAGAGAATTATTGGAATTGTTTTCCATCGGAAAGGGAAATCAAATTGCCGCTGGAGATTATTCAACTTACACCGAAATGGATGTTGCAGCTGGTGCAAAAATTCTAACCGGATATACGGTCACGGGAATTAGAAGTAGCACGCTGACACAAGCAACGGCAAGTTTTAATCCAATTTTGCACGACAACAATAGTAAAACGCTTTCTTATCATTTCAACAATCAAGTTGTTTCTGGAGCTGGGGCAAGCGAATACGCAAATTACATCGATGTGATTTTTAATCAACCACAAGTGGCTAAATACATTTGTGCGAAGCTTTACCGATATTTTGTGAATTATGACATCACCCCAACAATTCAAACGGATGTGATTGATGTTCTTGCACAAACCTTCATCACCAATAACTACGAAATTTTGCCAGTGATGCAACAATTACTGACAAGTGATCATTTTTACGACATGTCGGTTCGTGGTGCAATCATACGCAATCCGATAGAAATGATCATGGGAGCAATGAATCCAACGCAAACAATTCCAAATTTTGGATTGGTGGGTGACTATCAAACGTACATTTCCATTTATTATGTGGCAGATACCATGGGACAATCGTACATTGTTCCGCCTAGTGTTGCAGGTTGGACCGCTTATTATCAAGCGCCGGCTTACTCCAAATTATGGATCAATTCAACGTATATCAAAAAACGCTTTGACATCGTTTCAGCACTTGTGTACACAGGCGTTCCCATTGGAGCCAACGTGTTAAAAATGAATTTACTTGGATTCTTAAATGGCTTGTCGAATCCATCAAATGCACCACAAGTCATCGACGATATTTGTGATGTGTTCTTTCCGAAAGCCATCGATGCAGCGGATAAATTGACCTTAAAATTAATTTTAACGGGTGGACTTCCAGATTTCGAATGGACAATCCAGTATACAGATTACATGAATGATCCAACAAACACAGTTGTTTCAATTCCAGTGATGCAGCGCATGCAAGCACTCATGAATGTGATTTTAAAAATGCCTCAATTCCAAACAATCTAACGATGAAAAGAAGAGACTTCCTAAAAAATGCTTCCTTAGCATCTTTATCCCTACCGTTTGTTTCGAATGGATTTTCAATGCAAGCGATTTCAAAAGAATTGTTTGAATTTTCTAAAAATGCGGAGGATCGTGTCCTTGTGCTCATTCGAATGAATGGAGGAAATGATGGGCTGAACATGGTTTTTCCGATTGATCAGTATGCGAATTTGACGATTCAACGTCCAAATATTCTCATACCGCAAAATCAATTGTTGACACTCACAAGTGATGTAGCACTCCATCCAAAAATGACCGGAATGCAGGATATGTTCAACAATGGAAAACTATCCGTTATTCAGAATGTAGGTTATCCCGAAGCAAATCGCTCCCATTTTCGATCGATGGATATTTGGACGACAGGCGCATTGGATATTAATCAAACAAGTGGATGGTTGGGACGTTATTTCGATAGTGCCTATCCGAATTTCCCAGCGGATTATCCAAATGCTAATTTCCCTGATCCATTTGCGATTTCGATGGGCTCAGAGGTTTCTTCTACCTGTCAAGGTTTGATGGGGAACTTTTCACATGCGGTCAATGATCCATTCAATACCTCCAATTTATTGTTAACGAGTGTCACGAATGATGGAACGTATTACGGTTCTCATATTGAATACATTTCGACCTTAATCAATCAAACCAATGAATATGGAACGGCCATAAGTTCATCTGCAAACGCGGGGAATTCATTGTCCAACCTGTACGACCCTCTAAATCCACTAGCCGTTCAGCTGAAATACATTGCACAAATGATTTCTGGTGGACTTAAAACGAAAGTATACATTGTCAATGTTGGAGGATTTGACACACATGATTCACAAGTTGATCAAAATGATTTAGCTGAAGGAGCACATGCAATCCTTTTAGAAATGATCTCAGATGCCGTTGCGGCTTTTCAAAATGATCTGCAATTATTAGGATTGGATGAACGCGTAGCGGGAATGTCTTTCTCTGAATTTGGACGTCAAATAGCGAGCAATGGTTCTTTTGGAACAGATCACGGAGATGCAGCGCCGATTATGTTGTTTGGTAATTGCATCAATACGGGTATAATTGGACCAAATCCAACGATTGACAATCAAATCAATGAGCAAGCAGGTGTGCCGATGCAAATCGATTTCCGAAATGTATATGCATCCATTTTGCGCGATTGGTTCGAAGCTCCAGAAACGAGTATTCAGGCCTTGTTCGAGCAAAACATCACGTACCTTGATATTCTATCTGGATGCAGTGTTGGATTAGCGGAGCAAGAGGCACAAAAGCAAAAACCGTTGGCTTATCCAAATCCAACTCCATCAAATACGACCTTACGTTTTCAAGCGAAGGGTGAACAGTATCAGATTTTCATCGTCGATCTTCAAGGAAAAGCCATTGCTCAAGCATTTGATGGGCATTTGACATCTGGAAGACAAGAGCTAGCAATGGAAACGTCAAAACTTCCAGCTGGACACTATTATTTCTTGATTACATCGACCAACATGCGAGAGTTAGTGGCGTTTCAAAAGATTTAATTTTTCTTCTGAAGTTCATCCACGCGCAATTGACGCTGCATGGGATTTTCTTTTCTCGATTGTTCTTGCTTGTACAATTGGTAACGAGTTGCTTGCATTTCTCGAGGCCAGGTATTGTTATTCAAATCGGTATCCGCGGTTTCTAAAAATGGATCCAAACGGAATGATTTAACTTCTTTATCGAAAATGAAGACTTTGCTTACTTTCTCCTCATATACTCTCCAGATTTCAGCTGGAATGCGACGAACGTCTGTTGTTCCATCAGCGAAGGTAAATTCAATAATCAAAGGCATCACAAGTCCACCCACATTTTTAAAACTGATTTCGTAGAATTGTTTGTTAGAATTTAAATATTCCAAGTCCTTCGCATCTAATTTTGCGCAAAATTCTTCGTATTCTTTTTTATCCAAAGCATCCACGAAATAGATGT
>CAIRMS010000029.1 GCA_903879765.1 uncultured Flavobacteriales bacterium | reverse complement strand
GGAACTGGAAAAACTGCAGCATTTGTTATTCCGATGTTACACAAATTTGCCACAAAGAAAAGAGGTTCCTACAAAGGAATTCGTGGATTAGTGCTTGTCCCAACAAGAGAGTTAGCGAAGCAAATCTCAGATGTAGTGGTTCAAATAGGCGCGAAAACTCCGGTGAGTGTCCTTGGACTATACGGTGGAGTGGAACAGGAAAAACAAATTCAAAAACTTAAAAGCGGATTAGACATCTTGGTGTCGACACCTGGACGCATGTTTGATTTGATCGCACAAGGATTTATCGATATCACCAAATTGGAGGTCCTCGTTTTGGATGAGGCAGATTTAATGTTGGACCTCGGTTTTACAAAGGATATCCACGATGTGATTAAGAAAATCCCGAAAAATCGTCAAACCTTGTTTTTCACGGCAACGATTTCCAAAAAGATCAAGTCTTTAGCATACGATGTGGTGAAAGATGCCATTCGTATTCAAGTTTCTCCAAAGAATCCCGTTTCAAAAAATGTGACACATGCGGTTGCATTCATAGAAATGGACGACAAGCGATTCTTCTTAGAGAACATGATCAAGGAGTATCCAGAATTTAAATTCTTGGTGTTTGTTCGTACGAAAGTACGTGCGGAACGTGTAGTAGCTGCGATGGAACGAGTAGGAGTGAAGGCAGAAGCATTGCATGGTGGAAAAGAGCAAGAAGACCGTTTTGCGATTTTGGATCGTTTTCGTTCGACTGAAAATCAAGTGCTCATTACGACCGATGTAGCATGTCGTGGAATTGACATTCCAAACATGGATTATGTCATTAATTACGATTTACCAGATTCTCCAGAGAATTATGTTCACCGCTGTGGTAGAACGGGACGTGGACAACAAACAGGTCAAGCGCTGTCCTTTTGCAGTGAAGAAGAAGTGAAATTGTTGGATGCGATTGAAGCCTACACGGGTGAAGAGATCTTGCGTTACGACATCGACAACAAAGATTATATGTCCATTATTGAAGATACGGAAGACTTGAACTATAATTGGAAGAAATTGATTGCGGATTTTTCTGATCCGGATGAATGGACAGATAAATAAAACTTTGGAAATTAAGTTTTCAATCCTTATTTTTGAGAAACTAAAATAATAATCATGAAAAATTTAACATTACTTCTTTTCTTATTTATTGGATTAGAATCATTTGCACAAACCAAAACCATTAATGGCGTAAAGTTCCCATTAACAGAAAAAATTGGTAAAAACGAACTTGTTTTGAATGGTGGTGGACTTCGTGAGAAATATTGGATGGACTTGTATGTTGCGGCACTTTATCTAGAGTCAAAGACAACTGATGCGAGCAAGGTTATTTATGGAACTGAAGAAATGGCGATTCACATCAAAATTATTTCTAGTAGTTTAACTAGTGAGCGTTTTCTTGAATAAGTAAACGAATGATTTGCGAATGCAACATCTAAAGCATCAGCTGATGATAAAAAGAAATTTATTGGTTTCTTTTCAGACGAATTTAAAAACGGTGACATTATTCATTTCGACTATACTCCTGAAAAAGGATTAAAAGTGACGAAAAATGGTGTCGTAAAAGGCACAATTGCTGGTTACGATTTTAAAAAAGCACTTTTTTCCATATGGTTCGGTTCTAAACCAGCTGATGAAAACTTGAAAAAAGGAATGCTAGGAAAAGGATAGGATTTTATCCTTAAAAAATAGTTTAAAAGACATCTTCGGATGTCTTTTTTTGTTTAAACATAGTTCAAATTTCAATTTGTGACTTATATCACCTTTTGATTTGAATAGGTACTTTATCTTTGTACTGTAAATAAATGAAAGCATATGAAAATCGAACAAATTTATACTGGATGCTTAGCTCAAGGAGCTTATTATATTGTGAGTGGTAACGAAGCACT
>CAIRMS010000028.1 GCA_903879765.1 uncultured Flavobacteriales bacterium | reverse complement strand
TTGTTCATGTAACAGGATTAATCGACAAAGTCAAAGAAAACGACGAAGTTGAGTACGATTTACAAGAAGGTCGTAAAGGTTTGAATGCAATCAATGTAAAAAAAGCATAGTAGTACATTCTCATCATGAAAATCCCGCCTCTCGCGGGATTTTTTTTTGAATGTAAATTTCTCATTATCCATTTCACTGGACTGTTCATCGTACGGGTAAAATCCTTATTTTTGAAGATTGAAATCATCATATGCGCGCTCTATTTTTTAAAGAAATAAATAGTTTTCTTAGTTCCGTGATTGGATACGTGTTTATCCTAATCTATCTTATTACCTCCGGACTTTTTCATTGGGTACTTTCCTACAACACTAATTTACTTGAAGGGACAGAAGCTGACATGATTCCATTTTTTAATTTATCTCCCGTTATTTTCTTTATCCTTATTCCCGCAATAACGATGCGATCCATCGCTGAGGAAAGAAGAACAGGTACGATTGAATTGCTCTTAACACGTCCAATCTCCGATTTCAAACTCATTTTCGCAAAATATCTTGCCGGAGTTGCACTACTTGTGATCGCAATTATCCCTACCATTATCTATTTTATTTCCATGTATTACCTGGGTAAACCAGTTGGAAATATTGACGCTGGAGCAACCATTACTTCCTACGTAGGACTCATTTTACTTGGTGCTGTTTTTGTTTCCATTGGAATTTTCGCGTCATCGCTCACCAATAGTCAAATTGTTGCGTTCATACTAGCGATGTTCTTATGTTGGGTATTTTACGATGGCTTTAATTTATTAGGAAACTTTAGCCAATTTGGTGGAATGGATTATTTCATCAAATACGTAGGAATCGCTTTTCATTATGATTCCATCAAAAAAGGAGTCATTGACTCCGGAGATATCATTTACTTCGTTTCCTTGAATATGTTGTTCTTATTCGCCTCGTTAACGGTGATTAAAACATTGAAAAAATAACATGAAAAAGAATCTGACAAAAGGACTTTTCAATTGGACCGTTCTTGCTCTTATCGGTGGAGCGATTGTATTAGTGAATGTAATTGGCTCGTTAATCTATTATAAAATAGATATGACCAAAGACCAACGCTACTCGTTGGCTAATAGCACGGAACAATTTTTATCGAATACAGATAATTTCGAAAATCGCATAAGCATACAAATCTATTTAGAAGGGAACATGCCTTCTGAAATCAAGCACTTTCAGACCGCATTAAAAGACAAACTACAGGACTTTAAACGCGTAGCGGGAAATCGCATTGAATACCTATTTTCGGACATCAATGTCGGTTCGGAAGAAGAAATAAATGCCATGCGTGCTCAATTGTACGACAAAGGAAAAGGCATTATGCCGCTTGAAATTTTGTACATGAAGGACGGAACTCAAAGTAAAGTGATGTTGTTTCCTGGTGCCATTATGAGTTATACCGTCAATGGTATTACAAAGGAAAACATGGTGCAGTTTCTGCCAGGAACGCAACCCGGACATCCCAACAGTTTAGAGGACATGGCGGAAATCATTGAGACTTCTCTCAATAACCTCGAGTATAATTTGATTGCTAGTATGCGCCGTTTGACTCAGGTGAGCAAACCAACTATCGCTTTCGTGCAAGGACACGGTGAATTGACCTACCAACAAACCATGCGTGCGCGTGCATTATTGGCGCCTTATTTCACGCTCAAAGATGTTAACCTAACAGATTCTATTGCTGCGTTTAATGATGTGGATGGTGTCATTATCGCCAACCCGCGCATTCCTTATTCCGACACTAGTCTTTACATCATTGATCAATTTGTGATGCGTGGCGGAAAACTAATGGTTTTTATGAATACCCTCTGGCACAGCGAGGATAGCTTGATGAGCAAGGGCATGACGCATACAACCAGAAAATACCTCAAATTGGATAAACTCTTGTACGATTATGGCATCAACGTTCGAGAAAATTATTTGATGGATGTGCAATGTGCACCGAAAATTGTTCCCTTTGCTGAATCAACCTTTATCCCCTGGTTTTTTCACGTTTTAGCAACTCCTTCCAAACACCCAATTACTAGAAATGTTGATCCAATTTTATTGAAATATGCCAATGAAATTAGTTTTGTTGACTTGCCCAATATCAAGCAGACAACCCTTCTCACTTCCTCCACGAATTCGATTCCTTCTGGCTTACAGCCATTTTTGAACTTAGGTCTTCCGCTCAATTACGGCAAATCTCCCAAGTTAATTGATAATCCAGAAGATCCAACTAATAAGTTATGCTTAGGTGCGATGGTAGAAGGTTACTTTCAATCCAGGTACACTAACCGCCTTGCACCTGAAATGGACAAAATGAAATCCACAAAATATGCCTTTCTACCAAAAAGCCAAAAAGAAGGCAAGGTTTTGGTCATTGGAAACGGTACTTTCTTTGCAAACACCTATGACTCCATCCCAAATCCAAAGGGCATGAATT
>CAIRMS010000027.1 GCA_903879765.1 uncultured Flavobacteriales bacterium | reverse complement strand
AGCTAGAGCGTAAGTTTCGTCGTTTGCGACTATACTTGTTTCTAGATGGATTTACGAGGTAACTAGGCCTCGACATGCCCTCACCTGCTTTGCAACCCACGTCGAAACCGGGTCAGCCCCAAAGCAAGAAGATATTATACTACTTCTTGTTAGCCGCCCGCATGATTCTTGCTTTATCCCGCTCCCAATCACGCTCTTTTTCAGCGTTACGTTTGTCGTATTGTTTTTTCCCCTTGGCGAGTCCTATTTCGATTTTGATGCGCCCGCCTTTAAAGTGCATATCGATCGGTACCAAGGTATAGCCTGAACGCTCTACCTTGCCGATAAGTTTTGCAATTTCTTCATTATGTAGAAGTAATTTTCTGGTGCGAATCGCATCAGGACGAATGTGCGTTGAGGCCGCCCCCATAGGAGTAATATGGCAGCCAATGAGGTAAATTTCACCTCTTTGAATGATGACATAAGCTTCCTTGATGTTGGTTCGATTATCCCGAATGGCTTTGACTTCCCATCCCTCTAAAACAATACCTGCTTCATATTTTTCTTCGATGAAGTAGTCATGAAAAGCCTTTTTATTTTGAACAATACTCATGGAAACCAAGTAATCCTTTAAAATGCGTATTTTACGCTAAATCAATTTACCTCATGGCAGATGTCAAAAAAAATGTGATTGTGAATCACTCGGTGGACCGGATGTTTAATCTTGTCGATCGCATTGAAGACTATCCCTTATTTTTACCCTGGTGTGGCGGATCGAAGGTATTAGAGCGAAATAGCGACATCACAAGAGCTTCTATACATATTAAATATAGCGGGGTCAATCAAAGTTTTACCACACAAAATACTAAGGACTACCCACATCGCATTGATTTAAAGTTGATCGATGGACCTTTTAAAGTATTGGAAGGCTATTGGATTTTTAGGAAAATTAATGAGGAAGCATGCAGCATTGAATTTCATTTGCATTACGAATTCTCAAATTTCATTTTAGATAAACTCATTTCCCCTATATTCAGTAAAATTGCAAATACCTTTGTCGATGGTTTTGTGACGCAAGCTGATAAAATATATGGAAAAGATCATCTTTAAACTATGACGCCAATACTTTCTATTATTATTCCACAATACAAAACACTAGAACTTATTCGCTTATGTATTCGAGCGATTAAGCAATTTTCAATGCTTCATCCCGAAATTATTGTGGTTGATAATAATTCCAAAGATGCCTCTCTTGATTATTTAAAAAAAATTAAAAATATTACGCTCATTGAAAACAAAAGAAAATGTCATGGTGCTGATGCGCATAAGCTAGCGCTTGATCTTGGCGTCAAAAAAGCCCGTGGTCAATGGATTCTATTGTTTCATAGTGACAGTATCGTATTAAAAAAAGGCTGGGATGAAGACTTAATCGATCTCACCAAAAATTACCCTGGCACGATTGGAGCCACCACCATTTATCGGGATATCAATCCCTTTGCTCCCTGGTATGCCAAACTATTAAGATATTTCAAAGAAAACAGCTCATTTTTTAATTACACATTTAATACAACGGATAAGAAAATTATGTCTTACTGTTTTCTCATTGAAAGACAATTTTTCCTCAAGACAGGGTATGAATTTCATGGATCTAAAGGAGATGTGGGGGACAGTCTTTACCAAACCCATATCAAAAATAAAAAACCTTTTATACTTTTAGGCCGCAAGATGTTAAATCGATTTATTTGGCATACAAGCAATGCCACTTCCTTAGCGGCTGGTTTAATGAGTGATGAAAAATCTAAACAAAAATTTTTACATAAAAGAAATCAACTTTTATCAAGTGATATCATTTCTAGTCTATTGCAAAATAAAGCCTTAGATAAAAGATGAAATTTAGAAAGTCTCGATGATGCCGAATGAAATTTTAATTGAAGTAGCTTACGCTTTACCTAAAAAGCAACTCATCATCCCTATCAAAGTCAAAGAGGGCACGACTGCAAAAGAGGCTATTCAAGTTTCAGGCATTATTAAAAAATTTCCTGAAATTGATTTGAATATTAATCAAATTGGAATTTTCGGGAAATTGACTCAGTTAGACCATGTCATGCGTGAACGTGATCGCATTGAAATATACCGCCCCTTAGTTGCGGATCCTAAAGAAATTAGGCGTCAACGCGCAGCTGAGGGCAAAGTCATGAAAAAAGGCGGAGATAACTCTTAAAATAGAGGTTTTCTTAGCGGAAACGACAGTTTTTCTGTATAATTTCGTTTTGCGCAAAGGACCTAAAGATGCGTTTAATACAACAAGCACTCACTTTCGATGATGTGCTCCTCGT
>CAIRMS010000026.1 GCA_903879765.1 uncultured Flavobacteriales bacterium | reverse complement strand
TCCAGTATTCCTTATTCCCACGTCAAATTTTAGTGTGTCACCGATGTTAAACGTGTTTTTTTCATTTTTTTGAATGAGCTGATAATCGAATGTGGTATAACTTAATCCAAATCCAAATGGAAATAAGGGTTCACCACTTAGGTTGCGATAATCATCACCTCTTCCTGTCGGTAAATGATTGTATACCAGTGGAAGTTGTGCTTCATTCATTGGATACGTAATGGGAAGTTTTCCAGATGGATTCACTTTGCCATTGAGAATATTTGCAACTGCTGTTCCACCAGCTTCACCTGGATACCAAACCGTAAGGATTCCATTCACTTCTTCGATCCATGATTCCATGTTAACGGCGCTACCGCCAACCAAAACGACAATTGTATTGTTCCCATTTTTCGCAACGGTGTGAATCAATTGTTCTTGTGATTCAGTTAAACGCAAGGACGCTCGGTCATTGAATTCTCCTTCTTCGATTCCGACAACAACAATGTTAGCTTTAGCAGATTTTGACTTTTTGACGATGCGCTTGAATTGTGCTTTTTTCTCTTTTTCATTCACTCGTTTCGAAATGAATTTAATAAGTCCATTTCCTTGGCTTTCTTTGAATTCAATGCGAATCGCATATTTCACATTTTTCTTGAATGAATAGTCGACAAAATCTTGGTGAAAGGATTGCTTTTCCCAGCGGTCAATCAATAATTTATCATTGATATAAAGTCGATATCCATCGTTTCCTTCGAGTCCTATTGATAAATCCTCGCTGTTTGATGCTTTGAAAGCTCCTGTCCAACGAACACTATAGAAATGTGGGTTTATTGAAGCATGTGGCCCATAAAGTGTCCAATGAAAGTCAATTTTCTCATCTCTTCGCGTGAATTCTGGGACACCTTCAAGTTTGGTGTTGTTAAAGTACTCTCCAAGAAATCCCGGATTTCCATTTGTAGGAAAATAGCTACTTGGTATGACATAAATACTGGTATCCTTCAGTAATGCTCCTTGTTCAAAGGAAATTTCTGTATTTGGAAAGGCTCCTTTGATGCCATCCAAGATGGAAACGACTTGAAATCCTGGCCCACTATAGCCCCCCAAACGAGCAAGAACGGCATCTTCTCCGAAAACAGCAATGGACTCAATTGATAAATTTAATGGGAGCGTGCACTTCTCATTTTTCAACAAAACGATCGATTCTTCCGCAACTTTTTGTGCAAGTTGATGTCCGGCAGTTAGAAGTGAATCCGGATTCATGCTTTGCTTTGCATAGGGCTGTTCAAATAATCCCAAGTCAAATTTTGCTGTCAAAACACGTGAAACGGCATCATTGATTCGAAGCGTGTCCATTCCCTTCGGGGGAAATGTTGGAAAGAACAAGGGAAAATGGGCAATATCTGTTTGGAAAATGACGTCTAGTCCAGCATTGATGGCATGTATGCCACTTTCGACATAGCTATCCGCTGTGCGATGTAAAACCAATTCTCCTCCTACAGCATTAGCATCCGAAATGACAAATCCCTTAAATCCCCATTCCTTTTTTAATTTTTCGGTCAATAACCATTGATTGGCAGAACACGCTTGTCCATTGAGGGAATTATAGGATGTCATGATCGACCGAGATCCTGCGTCTTTGATGGCCCGTTCAAAAGGGATGAGATGTGTGCGTTCTAAAAACCAATGACTTAGGTGAATTGGATAACTGTCGCGACCGCCGTCTCCAAAGTTGGCAACAAAGTGTTTTGGCGTAGTAATGATACCATTATCTTCGAAAGCGCGCATGAAAGCAATACCCATTTGTGCGCTCAGAAATGGATCTTCACCATAGGTTTCTTCGGTTCTTCCCCAACGAACGTCTGTCGCTAAATTCACTACGGGTGACAATATTTGGCGAATGCCACGTTGTTTGGTTTCAAATGCAATGTGCAAGGCCGCTTGCTGAACAAGTTCGGTGTCCCAAGTTGCTGCTAAAGCAATGGACTGTGGGAATGCAGTGGCACCGTTTCGAACGAGTCCGTGCAAGGCTTCATCGAAAGGCAGCATCGGAATTCCAAGTCTTGTTTCTTCGATGCAATATTTTTGGATTAAATTCAGTCGTTCCATTTGAACGGTTGCGGGATGACTCGTTTGGTAATTTAGTCCCTGTCCGGCAGCATCACCCGCAGCTTGTGCACTGACTTGTAGTCCGAAAATTCCTTTAGAAAGTTGTCCATGAAGCAGATTTGTGTCTCCGGGAACCATGAAGAGTTGGTAGCATTTTTCTTCCCATGTCATGCGGGACAATAAATCCTGAACACGAACGGCTGTTTCCTTGCTTGGGTCCTTATAGATTTGAGCGGAAAGAATGGAGCTGAATCCAATGAATATGACTAGGTAGAAAGTTCTCATCTCGTTTCAAAGATAAGTTAATTTACACCGATTTAACGAATTGTCAGTTTCTCTAAATCCTTTCTATCTCCATTGAAATCATTGCCATCGACATATTCATAGGTACCTTTTACCTTCATTTTTTTCGAAAATTGAAGAAAGGTCCAAGGAATATGAGACACTCGACGATGTCCGGCATAAGCCGCAATCCAAAAATGGTATTTTTTAAAGTCTCTGGTATTGAAATAGCGTAAATAGAAGTCCAAGTTGGCGTAAATTATCGGCTTTACACGGTAATGTTTCTCAGCTAATGTCAACCAATTTTTAATGCCTTTGAGTAAGTTTTCTCGTCCAAACAAACTATGTTCCTCAATATCCAGTACCGGAGGTAAGTCTCCTTTACTCAGGTAAACATGACTTTTAAAGAATTCGAACTGACTTGTTGAGGATTGATTCGGGAGATAATAGTGATAGACACCCCTGATGTATGGTTTACCGTTGCTCTCGTTCCAATTCCGATGAAATTCACGATCTAATCTTTTGGAACCATAGGTTGCTCGAATGATCACAAATTGGATAGGATGTTTCGATGTGATAAGTGAATCCCAATCTAGTTTTCCTTGATGATGAGAGATATCAATTCCGAAGGTTTTAACGCCGTTCTTTTCAAAAGAGGATAGTTCTGTATTTTCTTCAGTGATGGCCTTTTCTTGAAAAAAACTTAAACTTTTCATCGGTGTCATTCTAACAATGCGAAAAGCGAAAGGAATAAAAAAGATTAATAAACCAAGGGTCAGCCATTTTTTTAGACTCGGTTTAAACACGAAAAACAAGGTCACTAATACTCCAAAAATGACGACTAAAAAAGCAATTACTCTAATAGGATGATGGTGTATGTATGCCGCGATTTCTTGCACAAAAAATTGACTTTACGTTTTTAAAGCATCAATATTAGTCATTTAATCTCCAATCCTAACAATGAAAGTTAAATGAGTTCCTTCGCAATCCATTCTGCAATGCGAAAGCCAATTAGCCAATTAGCACATTAACCAATTAGCACATTA
>CAIRMS010000025.1 GCA_903879765.1 uncultured Flavobacteriales bacterium | reverse complement strand
CCATTTTGGGTGTTTTTTTTCTGCAAAGTTATTTGTTTTTACACCAACTAAATGATTTTTTGATGTTTTTTTTATCAACACCCCTAATTTTAAGGGGGTGATTTAAATATTTTATGTTTTTACATTAAATTAATATGATTTTTTAGGGTTGTGAAGAAAAAATTGCAATTTTGTATAGATGACAAAAAGCGATTTAATCAAGCGATTCCAAAAAGAACTTCCTGGGGTGAACGCCCATGAACAATTTGCACCCTATCGTAAACAATTTGAAGATCAGGCGGAAAACATTCGGAAAAAAGCCGCTGTAGCAATCCATCTTTATTTAACTGATGGCCACTGGCATTTTATTTTAATCGAACGTTCATCATACGACGGAAAGCACAGCGCTCAGATGGCCTTCCCTGGTGGCAAACCGGAACCAACGGATCTCCACTTGGAACATACCGCTCGAAGAGAATCAGAGGAAGAACTTGGGATTCCATCGCATCAAGGTGAAAAACTCGCTGAACTATCTTTGGTGTGGATACCTGTTTCAAGTTTTGAAGTTACACCGTATGTTTTTTTACACGATGAACGACCAACGATTGAAATCAATCAACGTGAAGTTGCACACTATTTTGAAGTTAAAGTTGTTGATTTACTCAATGAAGATTCTGTTTCTAGTACCACTATCCACGTGAATGATCAGGTTCGCATGAAGGATATTCCTTGCTTTCTATTGAATGATAAAATTGTTTGGGGAGCAACAGCACTCATTTTAGCTGAACTAAAAATCCTTCTTCAAATGGACTAAAAAACAAAAAGAGGAACAAATCGTGTTTGTTCCTCTTCCTGCTAAACCATGCTAAAACTATAAAACTAAAACTACAACTATGAACTGTAATTTGATACAAAGTTAATGGCTTTTTTTCAATAAGCAATGTTTCAATGTAAATTTTAGATTAAATTTTTATTGCTCTTGTCATTTCTCGTTTTCCCGGAGGACCAGGTAAGGACTCTAAAGAAAAACCAAGTGATTTCAAATTTCGCTTCATTTGTCCTTGAGCACAATAGGTTACAAAGACTCCACCTGGATTTAAAAGCTCATGCATTTTTGTCAAAACAGGCAATTCCCACATTTCGGATTGTGCACGCGGTCCAAAAGCATCAAAGTAAATTAAATCAACCTTTTCTGCCGTTTGCAGTTGATGGATATCCTGCTCTATCTTTTTCAAATGAAAATCGGGATGTATTTCATTGAAATGTCCCCATTCAGTGGACATGATTTTTGAGTACATTTCTACTTCATCCTGAACATAGTCCATTTGTTTCCAGATTTCTTCAGGAACTGGATGTAATTCTATGCCAATGTAACGGATTTCTTGATGATTCTTTTGCGCCCATTGAGCTGTCAAAAAAGCATTTAGCCCTGTCCCGAATCCCATTTCAAAAATGGTCAACTCCTTTGTTTTCGGAGCCATAAACTTCAGTCCATGCTCAATAAAAACATGCATGGCTTCTTGAATGGCTCCATGTGAAGAATGATAGGTCTCATCCAAATCTGCTAAATAAAGCGTTTTTGAACCGTCATTTGTTTGACGAACTTCCAGCTGTTTCATCTTATTTTTTTCGCGCAATCATGAGTCCATCACGAATTGGAAGCAATACTTCTTCGACGCGAAGGTCATCGTGAATTAAGGTATTCAGATTTCGCAGTAAAACAGTGTCTTTGTCATTTTTATCTTGGTCAACAACTTTTCCAGACCAAAGAACATTGTCCAAAATGACATATCCTCCCGGACGCATCAAAGGAAGAATGAGTTCGTAATATTCAATGTAGTTTTGTTTATCCGCATCAATGAATACAAGGTCCCATATTTCATTTAAAGTGGGAATAACTTCAAGCGCCGGTGAAAGCAAGTATTGAATTTGCGCGGCATACTCAGAAGCATCGAAATAAGCTTGAACGCGATTTGCTAATTCCTCATTTACGTCAATCGTTACCAATTTACCATCAGAGGCAAGTCCTTCCGCCAAACACAAAGCAGAGTATCCCGTATAGGTTCCGATTTCAAGAATACGCTTTGGTTGCATCATTTTTGAAAGCATGCTCAACACTCGTCCTTGAAAGTGTCCACTTAACATGCGAGGTTGCAACACCTCTAGATGTGTTTCACGATTGATGCGTTTCAGTAGATCGTTTTCTTCTGCTGTATGCGAACAACAGTATTGATCTAATTCTTGAGAAATAAATTCCATGTTTGCTATTTAAGGATACAAAAGTAATGGAAATTACTTCTTTCGTTTAATCGTATGCTTTAGCTTCATCACAGCGAAATTAATTTCAAAAGAAGTTTCAGTTTCATCCGTTTTTAAATCTGGAACAATCAGTTCCTTCAACAGCCCAGAACTTTTTTCTAATATTTCATTCGTTAGTTCTCCTGAATGATCATCAACACTCGATTGTATGAGTTGCGTGAACTCCTTTATCTTCGCATATGTTTCAATAATCGCTATGGTGGTTTCTGTTGCTCGTTCGCTTTTTAAAATCGTTGCTAACATGTATAATCCTTTCTCAGTGAAAGCTTTCACTTGATATTTCGTATGCTTCCCTCTCGTTGAATTGTTTAAGGTCGAAATTTTCGTCCTTAAAGATTTTGATTCATCCTCCTCTAAAAACAACACATACCCTTCAGGAAATTTCTCCGGATTATTGCGATAGGCTTCATTAACACGCTTTGTTTCAATCCCATAAAGTGCAGCAACGTCACGATCTAACAATACTTTTTGTTCTCTGACAAGTATTAACTTGGACTCAATTTGACTCAGTTCATTCATGATTTTAGGTGTTTCTGATAAAATGGATGGTGAAACGGAATAATTATTTCTCATTTAGAACGTGATAAGCCCAATTTCATTGCCTTTAGTTCTTTCAATTTCATAAATTTGCAAGCAAATAAAATACACAATGACGGTTTCTGAAATACGCCAGCAATTTTTTGACTTTTTCGAAAGTAAAGGACATCAAATCGTTCCCTCCGCGCCTATGGTGGTGAAAAATGACCCTACACTCATGTTTACCAATGCTGGGATGAATCAATTCAAAGATATTTTCCTTGGACATCAGCAAGCAGTTCAAAAGCGAGTTGCCAATTCTCAAAAGTGTTTACGTGTTTCTGGAAAACACAACGACTTAGAGGAAGTTGGTGTGGATACTTACCACCACACAATGTTCGAAATGCTGGGAAACTGGTCCTTCGGTGATTATTTTAAAGAAGAAGCAATTACATGGGCTTGGGAATTGTTAACATCGGTATATAAAATTCCTGTTGATCGTTTATACGTTACCGTATTCGAAGGTGATGAAAAAGACGGTGTACCTAGAGATGATGAAAGCTTTGCCATTTGGAAAAAATTCATTTCGGAAGACCGAATCATTTTAGCATCCAAAAAAGATAATTTCTGGGAAATGGGCGATACGGGACCTTGTGGACCTTGCTCAGAGATTCATGTGGACCTTAGAAATGACAAAGATCGTCAAGATGTAAATGGATTAACATTGGTAAACAACGACCATCCGCAAGTAATTGAAATTTGGAACAATGTTTTCATGCAATTCAATCGCAAAGCAGATGGAAGTTTGGAACCGCTACCATCAACTCATGTGGACACTGGAATGGGATTGGAGCGTTTAGCAATGGCCTTACAAGGAAAACAAAGTAATTACGATACCGATTTATTCCAAACACTCATTCAATTTGTCTCCAAAGAAAGTGGGATTCCTTATGGGAAATCTGAGGAAACGGATATTGCATTGCGTGTCATAGCAGATCACATTCGTGCGATTAGTTTTTCTATTTCTGACGGACAATTACCTTCCAACACAGGAGCAGGATATGTTATTCGTCGTATTTTGCGTCGTGCTGTTCGTTATGGATATCAAACCCTAGGATTAAAAGAACCGTTCCTTTGCAAACTTTCAGGTGTGCTTGTCCAACTTATGGGACATCCATACACGGAATTAGAAAATCAAAAAGAATTAATAGAAAAGGTCATTCGCGAAGAAGAACAAAGCTTTTTCCGAACATTAGAGCAAGGAATTAAAAGAATGGATGATTTGATGGCTTCAAGCAAGAAGTCGTCTCAAACGATCATTTCAGGAGAAAATGTTTTTGAACTTTACGACACCTATGGATTCCCGGTGGATTTAACTTCACTCATCGCCCGTGAAAATGGATTTAGCATTAATGAAGATGGATTCCAAGCTCAACTACAAATTCAAAAAGACCGTTCTAGAGCCGCTTCTGTTATTGAAACAGATGACTGGGTTCAAATTGCAACAGACGTTCCAACGGTATTTGTAGGATATGATCAAAAACAAGCACCTGTTCACCTTACAAAATACCGTAAAGTCAGTCAAAAAGGAAAATCGTTTTTTCAACTCGTATTGAACCAAACTCCTTTCTACCCAGAAGGTGGTGGACTAGTGGGAGATAAAGGAGTCCTAAAATACGCAAGCGAAACGGTGCGCATCTTCGACACGAAAAAAGAAAACAACTTAATCATTCATTTAAGCGAACAACTCCCTTCAAACTTGAATGGAGAATTCGACGCAGTAATTGACTTAGATACACAAGAACAAACAGCAAAAAACCACAGTGCCACTCACCTACTCCACCACGCATTAAGGACGGTATTAGGAACTCATGTGGAACAAAAAGGATCGTTGGTAAATTCAGCTAATCTTCGCTTTGACTTTTCTCACTTCTCAAAAGTAAGTGACGAGGAGATTGAACAAATCGAAACGTTAGTGAGCGCCGCAATTGTTGCTAACCTTCCACTTGATGAACGACGTGCTATGGCTATTGATGATGCAAAAGCACTTGGAGCTATGGCATTGTTTGGTGAAAAATATGGAGACCACGTTCGTGTCATCAAATTTGGTGAATCAGTTGAATTATGTGGGGGAATTCACGTTCCTGACACCGCAAAAATTGGACTCTTCAAAATTATTTCTGAATCAGCTGTTGCAGCTGGAGTTAGACGTATAGAAGCAATTACAGGGAAGGCGGCCGAAGCATACTACAAAGAAAAAGCAGCTACCCTGAGTCAAATCCAACTTTCACTGAAAAATCCAAAAGATATTGTAAAATCGGTAGAAGATTTGATTTCAAAAAACCAACAATTACAGAAAGACATCGATCAACTCATTCGTGAAAAAGCGAGTCAATTAAAGTCAAACCTAAAATCACAAATTATCAAAATTGGTGATGTTTCATTTTTAGGGGCAATTGTGGACATCGATGCTAATTCAGTAAAGGACATTTTATTCCAATTGAAAAGTGAAAATGAGAATTTCGTAGCAATTATTGGTAATAAAGAAGCGGACAAATGTGGACTAAGTTTAATGATTGATGAGCCACTTGTCACATCAAAAGCTTGGAACGCATCACAATGGATTCGTGAAGTGTCACCACTTATACAAGGTGGAGGTGGCGGACAGCCATTCTTCGCTACAGCTGGAGGAAAAAATCCCGAGGGTTTACAGGCGGCTATTGAAGTGTGTAAAGCAAAGATTTAAAGAAAATTTAAAGCGATAAATGAAATAGAGTGTAGGTTTAAAAATTTAAGCCTACATTTTTTTTTCTTTTCTATTTCCCAATTTTGAACCAATAAAAGCAGTTCCTTTGTTTAGATAATTGACTGATTCCGGTTCAAATTTAAACCAATAAATTGGCGCGAAGAATATTGTTAAAACGAATAACGATTGCATTATAAACTCGACATATTTGTTTTCTATGAGATCTGAGGTTAACCAACCAACCAATAAACTCAACAAACCAAGAGAAATAACGACAAATTGATTTTTATGAAATGGGTGGATTTTGAAAACGAACCAGACAAAAAGCAATCTACCGATGTTATAAACTAATATTGCCACGGAAGTTGAAATGGCAGCTCCAACAATTCCCCATATGGGGATTAACCAAAGATTTAAAAAGAAAACGGTGAAAATTAAGAAACACGTAAAATAGATGTCGTATTTAAACTTTTTAGAAGTGGTAAAAATGGCGCCATTAATTCCAAAATACATATCTACCAAACGTCCCATCATTAGAAAGAAAAATACCCATATTCCCGATTGAAATTCCGGTTTAAAAAAGGTAAATAGAAAATCAATGTTGTTCCAAATTCCACAAAACAAGCCTAATCCAATGACTAAACTAACCGAACTTACTTTACGGTATAACTCT
>CAIRMS010000024.1 GCA_903879765.1 uncultured Flavobacteriales bacterium | reverse complement strand
GATCTCGTATGTTGTTCTTCTTGAGAGAAAGCCAAAGTAGAAGAAATGTATGTTTTTTCGTTAAGCGTTTTCTTGTAGTTGAGTCCTGTTGTATACATGGAAGTTCCAAAATACTGGTCACGATCACCTTCGCCATAAAATTCCTGGGAGTATTCTTTTTTATCAGAGATCATGATGGAAATATCGCTTGCTCCACCTAATCCAAAAAAGGAAAGTTGTCCACCGTTTTTTAGTTGCCAATTAAATTTAAATGCACCGTCTCCATAAATCGGAATGGCAGATGTTCCAATTTGAATTCCCAAAGATTGAAACATGGATAGTGTGGAATAGCGTCCCATAACCAGAAAAGATGATTTTCCATTTTTCGAAAGGGGTCCTTCCGCAAGGAATTCCGTTCCAAGGAAACCAAACTGTCCGGTAAACTCGTGTTGTTTGTTGTTTCCGTTGCGTAATTTCAAGTCAAAAACCCCAGAAGTACTGTTTCCGTATTCAGCGGGAAATGCACTCATAAAGAAATCAGAGTTTCCTAATATTTTGTTGTTGATGATGGAAACGGGTCCGCCCGAACTTCCAGCAATCGCAAAGTGATTTGGATTCGGAATATCGATTCCTTCCACGCGGTAAATCACACCAAGTGGGGAATTTCCACGAACTACGATGTCGTTTCTAGAGTCATCCGCACCATTTACTCCGGCAAAGTTTGAAGCCATGCGCGCAGGGTCCATACGAGAACCTGGATAACGGTTTGTTTCTTCCACACTAAATTGTTGTGCGGAAAGTAGTGCCATTTCATTGATGACCTCACCGTGTTTCTTTGTCAGAACTCTTACTTCATTTTGCTCTGAGATTTTCTCTTGCAAAGGGATCTGAAGGATTAATTCGCGTCCAGAACTCACTTCGATGGTCATTGACTTGCTGTCATAGAAGGAATAATTTGCGGTCAAATCATATTTCCCTACCGGAACTTTGGTGATTTCCCAGCTTCCATCTGTAGTGGAAAGTGCACGGTACGTTTTTCCATCGTTGACATCAATGGAAATTTTTACTGCATTTAAAGGGAAATTTGTTTCGCTATCAAACACTTTTCCACGAACGGTTTGAGTTGGTGTTTGAGCAAAAAATTGGAATGTGGTAAGGACACAAAAAAGAAGTAAAAATAGTCTCATAAGCTTAGGTTTTCAGGAACGAATATATTGTTTTTATTGAAAAGAACATCAAAAATATTTCTACAAAAACTTTTGCACGGTTTTTGGATAGCGTGACAATTAATGTTAATTTTAAAAAAAATATTATATGAAAACCATTGCATTTTTATCCATCATCTTTCTGACAAGTCTTTCCTCTTTTGCTCAAAAATCTGCAAAGGAAGATGTTGTTTGGCATACAGATTTAAACAAAGCCATTGAACTTTCTAAAAAGGAAAACAAACCTTTGATGTTGTTCTTTACAGGATCGGACTGGTGTGGATGGTGTAAAAAACTTCAAAAAGAAGTGTTTACGCAAGCTGAGTTTAAAAAGTGGGCACAGGACAATGTTATTTTAGTGGAAGTAGATTTCCCTAGTGCGAGCGTTCAACAAGCGGAAGAATTAAAAGTACAAAACCGCATGTTACAGCAACAATTTGCTGTTCGTGGTTATCCTACATGCTTTTTCGTTAAAGCAGACAAATTAAAAGATGGAAAAATAAACTATACACAATTTGGACAACAAGGATATATTGCGGGAGGCCCTGTGAACTGGATCAATAGCGCAACTGCACTTATCAAACCGAACTAATCCAAGTTCAGCGAAGAAAATTCGTCGTATTGAAAACCTCTTGAAAGCAGGAACCTCATCAGTTTCTGCTTTTTTATTTGTGGATTTTTCTCTGAGGAAAGTTCTCGGTTTTTACGTTCAATGAGTGAAACCATCACCTCTTGGTATTCTTCATCGGAGATACAAGAGTAAATACCTTCTTGAATGAGTTTTGCGTCGATGCGCTTTTGAAAAAGTGCCGCTTTGATTTTCTGTCTACCCCATTTCTTGATGCGCAGTTTTCCCTGAACGTATGCTTCCACGAAACGTTTTTCATCCAAAAAACGATTTTCTTTTAAGTGTTTGATGACTTCGAGGGACAAGGATTCATCTGCGCCCAGACGTTCAACTTTCGTCCGAACCTCTGAGACACAGCGTTCCTGATAAGCACAAAAGGCTTCTAATTTAAAAATGATTTGCTCCCGTGAAAAAGCAGGTGGATTCATTACAAGGTAATTTCCTCATTAGCTTTATTCACGAAGGAATATTGTAATAAATGATGAGCAGTCAAACCTCGAACCGGAATCCATTGCTTGTATTTAAAGAACCAACTCCATTGTTTGCTGATGATTCCTTTTTTGAAGAAGGCTTCCAAGTAAGGGTGAACCAATAATGTGACCCCTTTTTCTTTGCGGTCATTCAATAAATAACTCAAATTATTTTCTATTTCTTCCGAGAAAAGAATGCTTGCGGTTACTTCTCCACTTCCGTTACATGTTGGACACGTTTCCGAAGTTTCGATGTCCGTTTCTGGACGAACTCGTTGACGTGTAATCTCAATGATACCGAATTTTGATGGAGGAATCATGTTGTGTTTCGCACGGTCAGACTTCATAAATTCCTTCATTTTTTCGAAGAGAATTTTGTTGTTTTCTTTTTCGTGCATGTCGATAAAATCAACACAAACAATTCCACCCATGTCGCGCAGTTGTAAAACACGCGCAATTTCTTCCGCTGCTTCAACGTTTGTTGCTAATGCATTCGATTCTTGTCCGTCGGCACCTTTACGGTTTCCACTATTCACATCAATTACGTGCATTGCTTCTGTATGCTCGATAATCAAGTATCCTCCACTTGGCAGTGGAACCTTCTTGCCGAACAAAGCTTTTATTTGCTTATTGATCGCAAAGCGTTCAAAAATGTCTATTTTACCTTCGTAATTTTTAACAATTTTCTCACGTCCCGGAGCAATGGATGAAACGTATTCCTTCATCTCCAAAGCTAAGGCTGGATCATTGACATGTATATTGGTAAAGTTTCCATTCAACAAATCACGAAGAATAGAAGTGGTCGTATTTAATTCACCTAACACACGACGAGGAGGTTGAATTCCCTTTAAATTCGCATGCATTCCGCGCCATTTTTCCAACAAGTTTTCAAGGTCTGTTTCTAAGTCGCTTGTCGACTTATTTTCAGCCACTGTTCGAATAATGACACCAAAGTTTTTTGGTTTGATTCGATTCATGAGGTCCTTTAAACGGTCCTTTTCATTCGAATCTTTAATTTTTTGACTAACAGATATTTTATCTGAAAAAGGTACGAGTACGAGGTAGCGTCCGGCTAGCGTCACTTCAGAGCTCAAGCGAGGTCCTTTCATGGATATAGGCTCTTTCGCAACTTGCACCAAAATGG
>CAIRMS010000023.1 GCA_903879765.1 uncultured Flavobacteriales bacterium | reverse complement strand
GTCTTGAACAAATTGATTCACTGCTGAATTCAACGAGCTTTGGGCATTCAAAGGCTGAATAAAACAGAACGCAAGTAAAGTATAACTTAAGAATAGTACAATTTTCATTGAACAAAGATGCAAAATTATTGTAATAAGAATGGATATCGGCAAAAACTTGTAATATTGCGGGTGCTCACAAAAACAATGAAAACAGTGAAAATAAAAGACGAATTTCCTGAAGGCTTAGTTTCTATTTATCCCGCTTTATTTGGAGACGACAGAGGATTTTTTCTAGAGGCTTTCAACCAAAAAAACTATGCGGCATTTATTCCTGATTTAACATTTGTGCAAGACAATCTTTCTCTATCCAAAAAAGGTGTTATTCGTGGTTTACATTTTCAAGCTCCGCCATTTGACCAAGGTAAATTGGTGCAGGTAATTACCGGAAGCGTTTTAGATGTTGCAGTCGATATTCGCAAAGATTCACCGAGTTATGGCAAGCACTTTAAGGTGATTTTAAATTCAAAAGATCGAAATCAGCTTTGGATTCCACCGGGATTCGCACATGGATTTGCCTGTTTGGAAGATGACACCATTTTCTCCTACAAATGCACAAATACTTATAGTAAAGCGCACGAAGGTTGCATTCTTTGGAATGATACAGACCTAAACATCGATTGGGAAGTTCAAGATCCACTAGTTTCAGATAAAGACCAAGAAGGATGTATGTTCAATGATTTTCAAAGTCCATTTTAATTAAATGTCAAAAAAATCGATTCCAGGCACACAAGAAACCATTGATATTTATGGTGCACGTGAGCACAATTTAAAGGATATTAACATCCAAATACCTAGAAATAAACTCATCGTTTTTACAGGGTTAAGTGGTAGCGGGAAATCAAGCCTTGCTTTTGACACCATCTTTGCGGAAGGCCAACGTCGCTACATTGATACTTTTTCCAGTTACGTCAAACAATTTATTGGGGGACTAGAACGGCCAGACGTCGATAAAATCGATGGTTTGAGTCCGGTAATCTCCATTGAACAAAAAACAGTTTCGCGTTCTCCTCGTTCAACCGTGGGAACAATTACGGAACTGTATGATTTCTTTCGCTTGCTTTTTGCCCGAATCGGAACCGCTTATTCTTATGTTACAAACGAACCAATGGTCAAGTATTCAGACGAGGCCATTTGCGCACGATTACATTCCGATTTTAACGGCAAAAAAGTGGCTTTCCTCGCGCCTAAAATCAAAGGACGAAAAGGACATTACCGAGAACTATTTGAACAAATCCTTCGAAATGGATACACAAAAGTGCGAGTGGATGGCGAAATAAAGGACATCGTGAAGGGGATGAAATTGGACCGCTACAAAATTCATGACATTGAAGTTGTTGTTGACCGAATGCTCATTGGACAAGTGGATGAAAAACGTGTTTATGACTCCGTTTTAGTCGCGATGAAAATGGGCGAATCTGCGATGATGGTAATGGATTTAGAATCAAACCTTGTTAAACATTACAGTCGTTCATTAATGTGTCCAACAAGCGGAATAAGTTACCCAGAACCTGAACCTAGTTTGTTTTCATTCAACTCTCCTTATGGTGCATGTCCTGGATGTAAAGGACTTGGCGAAGTAAGTGAAATTGACATAGAAAAAATCATCCCAAATCCAAGTTTATCCATTCGCAAAGGTGGATTCGCACCACTTGGAGAATACAAACGTGTTTGGATTTTCGAGAAAATGGAGGCCATTCTTATCAAACAAGGTTATTCCATTAATACGCCTATTGCTGATTTAGATGAAGAATTGGTTCAGCTCTTTCTTTATGGAAATGAGGATATGGAAATGAATTCCAAATCGAAAGAAGATCGTTTTGAAGGAATTGCGAACTTCATGACGCGACATTCCGAAGACAGTACCGCAGGAATTCAACGTTGGGCACAAGGATTCATGAATAAAAAAACCTGTCCAGAATGCAAAGGTTCACGTGTTCGAAAAGAAGCACTTCAATTTAAATTGAACAATCAAACCATCGGCGACATTGCGTTCATGGATTTTGAACAACTTGATCAATGGTCCAATGATATTGAACAATATTTAACGGCAGACCAAAAGCAAATTGGCGCAGAAATACTCAAAGAAATTCGAACGCGCATTCGCTTTATTTTAGAGGTTGGACTCGATTATTTAACGCTTCATCGCAGTGCGAAAAGTTTATCAGGTGGCGAAGCGCAACGTATTCGACTCGCGACACAGATTGGAACTGAATTAATCAATGTACTTTATGTCCTTGATGAGCCTTCCATTGGTTTACATCAACGAGATAATACCAAATTAATTCAATCCTTAAAACGATTGAGGGATGTCGGAAATTCAGTTTTAGTGGTTGAACACGATAAGGAAATGATCGAAGCAGCCGATTTCATCGTTGATATCGGCCCAGGTGCCGGATCATTCGGTGGAAATATCGTTAGTGCCGGAGATTTGCAATCTGTTCTCACCAGTAATTCACTCACTGCACAGTATTTAAATGGTTCTCGCAAAATCGAAGTTCCAAAAACACGTCGAAAAGGAAATGGTCAAAAGTTAACGTTAAAAGGAGCGAATGGCCATAACTTGCAAAATGTAGATTTCTCCATCCCACTGGGTACATTTACCTGTGTCACTGGGGTGTCTGGAAGCGGAAAATCCTCGTTGATCAATCAAACGCTATATCCGCTTTTGATGAATCATTTTTATCAGGACATTCGAAAACCGTTGAACTATAAATCAATCGAGGGGCTAGAACATTTAGATAAAGTCATTGAAATTGATCAGACTCCAATTGGACGAACACCGCGCTCAAATCCAGTCACCTATACAAAAGTATTTGATGAAATTCGCAGCCTATTTGCAGCACTTCCTGAATCGCAAATTCGCGGATACAAAGCTGGAAGGTTCTCGTTTAATGTGGCCGGTGGAAAATGTGAAACATGCAATGGCGGTGGATTAAAACTCATCGAAATGAACTTCCTTCCCGATGTGTATGTCGAATGTGAAACATGCAATGGAAAACGGTACAATCCAGAAACCCTAGAAGTTCGTTACAAAGGAAAAAGCATTTCAGATGTCCTAAACATGACCATCGAAGAATCGGTTCCTTTCTTTGAAAAACATCCTAAAATTTACCGTACGCTTCATACATTGCAGCAAGTTGGACTTGGCTATATCAAACTGGGACAATCTTCAACGACCCTTTCTGGTGGTGAAGCTCAACGAATCAAATTAGCCTTGGAACTTTCGAAAAAAGCAACTGGAAAAACCATTTATATTTTAGATGAACCATCCACAGGATTGCATTTTGAGGACATCCGCATGTTGTTAGTAGTTTTACAGCGTTTGGTGGATGAAGGAAATACTGTTTTGGTGATCGAACACAATATGGACATCATTAAAATTGCGGATCACCTCATTGATTTAGGTCCAGAAGGAGGTTTCAGAGGAGGTACTATTTTATTTACCGGAACTCCAGAACAAATGGTGAAAAAAGCACAAGCTAAATCACATACAGCAAAGTATTTAGCCTTAGAAATGTGATAAATCAGATCATTTCTCCGAGAAATAAAGAAAGGAGTAACCTTTGATTAAAGAAATTGACTTAATTTTACGCCCGTAAATAGAATATATATCCTTAAAACAAAATAAAATGGCATTAGAAATCACAGATGCGAACTTTGACGAATTAGTCATG
>CAIRMS010000022.1 GCA_903879765.1 uncultured Flavobacteriales bacterium | reverse complement strand
TTGCCTGTTAAGGTTGGAATACTTTTAATTGCGATGGCCATTAGTTGATGGTATGATAAAACAAAATTAAAAATAAAAAGTGGAAATGCGCAGTATAAACGAGCACTTCAACTATTTATTGTTATCAATCTAATCTTTCATTAGTCTGATCGTAAAATGATTAGGGTAAAAAATATAGTATTGCAAAGTATAGTATAGCTTGATTGAAAATTCAGCTGTGCGTGGTCGCAGCAGTACAACTGCAGCGTAACGGTATCGTGGTACTGCTGGTTTTCAAATCCAGCAATGCGTTGCTCTAACGATTCATCGCCTCAATCAGTCCATTTCCACACTGAAAATGTCCTTTTGGACAAGCTTTGTGTCCGTGTAGTCCGCAGGGACGACAGGCTAAATTCTTCACCTCGATGACAGATGAGTCATCTGACAAAGGACCAAAACCGAATTCGGGCGTCGTAGAACAAAAGAAGGCACTTACCGGAGCATTTCCTGCGGATGCAATGTGCAATGGACCAGAATCGTTCACGAAATTCCGTTTGGCATCCTTCATTAAGGCTGCAGATTGCATGAGACTTAGTTTTCCGGCTAAATTATGCACGTTGCTTCGTTGACTGACCAATTTGATGCCTTCGCATAATTCATGGTCGTCAGGACCGCCTAATAAATAAAATTGAATTCCTTCCTCATCGAATTTTTCCATCACATATTGCCAAACAGCGGGAGGAGCTTGTTTCGTAAACCAAACGGATGCGGGTGCTAAACAATAATACGGCGTGTTTTTCCATTGCGAAACGAAATCGATATCCGATGTCCGAGGATATAACTGTGGTCTGCGTTGTTGGATGTCCGTGATGTCTGTGATCAAGGATAAGTTTCGATCGACTTCGTGTTGTCCATTGTTGATGGAATGCTGAAATCGTTTGGAATAGAAGAACGAAAATGGATTTTTTGAAAAACCCCTTGTTTCCTTCGCTCCAGAGAGAACTGTGATGAGTCCGGAGGAGGCGAATCGGTGAAGGTTCACGACTAAATCGTACTTTTCTTTTCGAATTTCTTGAATTAATTGAATGAGTGATTTTCGCTTCTTCGACTTGTCAAAGATGAGTACGCGTCGTAATTTAGGATTTTCATGAAGCAATGCTTCATTCCCTTTTTTTAAGAGAAAATCGATGTGTACGGAAGGAAAAGAAGTGGATAATGATTCAATCAATGGTGTTGCCAAAATGACATCACCTAGAAATGCTGTTTGAATGATTAAAATTTTCTTTGTTGCCATTACCTAATTAACGTCACATAACCTCTTTTCACAATCAACTCATCTGTTTGTGTTGTAATTTCAATACGGTACAAAAAGACATCATTCGTTGCGTCTAGTCCTGAGCTGGAAATTTTCCCGTCCCAACCCACGGTTGGATCCGAAGTTTCAAAGACAATTTGTCCCCAGCGATCAATGATGCTGAACGTATAGTTTTTTGGATCCGCATTGGAAACAACCGGGTAGAAAATTGGATTTAAACCATCCGGAGTGAAGGCATTTGGAACAAAGACTAATGGATCATAAGGAATACACACATCGATGGAACGACTCGTTTCACTAAAGTTGTATGAATTTAGTCCTTCAATTGCTTCGATTCGGTAACACACTTCGCCATTGGTTCGCAAAGCAGAAACATCATCCGTTAAACTCGTAACGTTATTCGGTACAATCGCTATTGGCGTATTTTCGAAAGTTCCATACGCATTTCGGTACACATGGTATTCCATGACAGCTCCATCGAAGAGTTCGTATGGATTCCAAGAAACGGTATTGATCATGTTGTATTGATCGGCTGTTCCAGTGGCAAAAATGGTTTTATTGGTGTTCGCATACGCGCCCGGATTCCCGCAACTGTCCACGTACATGCTTCGGTATTCCCATGCTTGCAAACTTAATTCCATCTCCTCATCTGTGA
>CAIRMS010000021.1 GCA_903879765.1 uncultured Flavobacteriales bacterium | reverse complement strand
TTTCCTCATGAATAAATATACCTTAAGTTTTCTCCTTTTTCTTGCTCCTTTGCTTTCCATCCACGCGCAAGTCGCCGATTGGATTGATGCAAAACCTGGAATGGGAATAGATGTTGCTATCGATCAATTTCATGATAGTTATACCTGTGGTCAGATTGTTGGCTTAAACAATCAAATTGGAACGACAACTGTGAATAGCAATGGACTTCAAGATGTTGTTGTTCAAAAACATGCATCTAATGGTTCGCTTTTGTGGGTGACCCATTTTGGCGGTACTGGAAGTGATTATTCATCCAAAATTGTTTTTGATGGACAAAATGCGGTTTGGGTAGTTGGACATTTTCAGCAAACCATGACTGTCGGTTCATTTACGCTCGCTTCTGGAGGTGGATCCGATGTCTTTATTGTCAAATTGGACGCAAGTAATGGTGCGGTGTTAATGGCGAAAAAAGGTGGTGGAAGCACGAATGATTACGCCATGGATTTAAGTCTTGGTACAAACGGAAATTTGTTTTTTACCGGTAATTATAATGGTTCCTTTGTTTTTCCTGGCGCAACGATCAGCTCAAGTGGAAATGGTCACGCCTTTGTTTTGGAAATAGATTTAGCTGGAAATCCAGTGCAGTCTTTTGGTATAACAGGTGGCGTTTCTATTTACACGCATACGGTGGACATTTTTGGAAATATTTATGTCGGTGGATTTTCAACTTCGACGAATATTGGATTTAATGGAACAACTCAATCCATGAGCGGACAAAACCACTTTATTGCCAAGTTCAATGCGATGGGTGTTTTTCAATATAAAACGTCATCCTCGTTTAATGGAGAGGTTTATGGTTTATGTGCTGATTCCACAGGAAGTATTTATTTTACAGGGAATTTTGACACTCAAGCGAGTTTTGGATCCATTTCTTTGACCAATGGCGCGAATGATAATGCACTTCTTGTCAAAATAAACAACAACGGAAATTATTCATGGGCGAAGTCCTTCGGTGGAAATGGCAATGATCAAGGCTATGATTTAAAATGTAAAGGAAATGGTCAATTGTTTTTGACGGGAGTTTATTCTGGGAACATCACTTTTGGCACCATTCCGTTATCCGGAGGTTCGAATTTTAGGGCATATTTAGCTGAAATTGATTCAAGTGGGGTGGTTACATCCGTTATTCCAGGATCTTCATCTAATTCCATGGTTATTTCGAATGCACTTTCACTATCCGGCGATGATATTTTCTTGACTGGAATTGGGTCAGGATTGATGAATATGGCAGGACAAACGAGTCTTCTTTCAGAATCATTTTTAGTAAAGATTGCAGGAAATGCGAATGCAATTAATGGAAAAGTATATTTGGATGTGAATAGTAATGCCTTACTTGATCCAACGGAAATAGGTTTACCTAATGTCCTGTTGCAACTGACAAATGGTTCTTTCCAAGCTCTCTCAGCAAATTCAGGTTTATATGAAGTCTATTCAACCGCAGGAAGTTACTCGGTGAGTATGCCGAATGTTCCACTTTACCATAGTTTAAGCACTTCACCCACTCAATCCGCAGTTTTTTCTGGACTTGGGAATGTAGATTCATTGAATCATTTTGGACTTGTTCCCATACCTAATATGCCTGATTTGCGCGTGACGCTGACACCCCTTACTGCGCCAAAAGCAGGATATGTTTTAGCTTATTTAGTGTCCTATAAAAATATTGGGACCGTTGCGCAAAACGCTACCGTTTACTTTACTTCTCCTTCAGGAATTAATTTCCTTTCAGCTTCTCCTGTGCAAAGCGCTCAAACAGGGGGGAATGTCGAGTGGCAATTAGGGATGTTGCAACCGGGACAACAAGGAGATATTTACATACAGTATAACATACCTATTGGAACACCGTTAGGTTTCCCGCTTTCGTCCCAAGCACAAATTACGCCAGTTATTGGAGATTTAACGATCAATGATAATAGTTCCCAAAATCAAATTCAAGTGGTTGGACCCTATGATCCAAACATTAAATTAGTGGATAAAGATACGCTTTACAATATCTCTGCTTCGGATTGGCTTGAATATACCGTTCACTTTCAAAATGTAGGGACAGACACCGCTTATAACGTTGTGATCGTCGATACCATTTCTACGCTTTTAGATTTGGGTTCTTTTGAGCTGTTATCCATGAGCCATCAACCACTCGAAGTGAATTTTAATCAACGCGTATTGACCTTGCGTTTTAATCAAATCATGTTGCCTGATAGTACGACCAATCAAGTTGCTTCGAATGGATTTGTGAAATTCCGAATGAAACATCCATCGTCTTTACCTTTTCTTACAGAAATTGAAAATTTCGTTGATATTTACTTCGATTTTAACGATGCCATCCGCACAAATACAGCCACAACAGTTCATTTGGACTCCACACTTTCTGGAATTTTCACCGTCGATCAACAGGAGTCTTTTGTCATCTATCCGAATCCAACGAATGCTGATCTAACGATTAAATTAAATCAAACGGAGAACCAGTCAGCACAGTTGAATATCACTGATTTAAGTGGCAGAATACTTCAGACAAGCACACTAACAGGTAAAGAATATAACATGAGTACCGAATCTTTAAAACCTGGTATTTATAACCTTCAAGTGCTATTGAATGGTCATCAAAGTAGTCAAAGGTTTATAAAATTGTAACTACACTTCTTCACTATTTCAACAGCTTACCTTCCTAAATCCCGTTGGAGTCAACTGTTTTTTTCTCAAAAACACGCGGTTAAAATAACTTAAGGACTCAAAGCCACAATTGTGTGCAATTTTACTAACAGTGTCCTCGGAAGAGAGCAAAAGATGACAGGCTTCGTTGATGCGTAAGTCGTTTAGGTAATCTGAAAACGTGGTGCTGGTGGCTTTTTTAAAGAATTTGCAGAAATTGCTTTCGGTCATAAAGACAAGATCGGAAACTTGTTTCAGGGAAATGGACTCGGAATAATGGTTTTGGATGTACGTGCAAACCTTGTTGATGCGCGTTTCGAACTTCTTGGAAATCACGTTGTGGTAGGAATCCAAACACAAGTTTGTGGCTGGTTTTTCTGTGAGATCTTGCAATAGGGATAAAAGCAACAGGACGCTTTCCAGTTCTTTCGTTTCGACAAGTGAGCGAAGTTTTTCGACAAACAAATAATCCGAATCGAATCGAATTCCTTTTGCTGATTTCGCTAACAGTTGCTTGATGGACTCACCTTCACTCAACCTTAAAAAGGGTTCGATGAATTCGCTGGAAAATTGAATAACAATCGCTTCTGATGGACTTCCATCCTCATTTTTTCCCCACCACGTATGTGGGAGATTACTTCCCAAGAGGATGAGGTCGCCGGTAGAAAATTGTTCATGTGAATTGCCGACAATGCGGTAACCACTTCCGCCAAGGATGTAAGTCAACTCGTACTCTGGATGATAATGCCACTTGAATTCAAAGCTTGGAACGGTAATCCGTGTTGAATAAAAACTGGCTTTTCCTTTTTTCGATGGAATGTCTTCTAAAATCGCTTTCATAGCATCTGATGAACTAATTTCACGTGATAAATCTAAGAAAAATTCAATATAGTATCATAATTTACGAATTTACGATTAAGCACGCGCTTCAGGAATTCTTATTTTTGACTTTGTATTGTTAAAATTGAATTCCATGAATGCCTTGCCCGAATCGATTCGAGAAAAACTCGAAGCTCATTATACGTTGACTCCAGATCAACTTACATTTTATCAAAAAAATCAATTCATCAAACTGAAAGAGGTTTTCGATACGGAAACCATACACTTTTTTAACGAGGTGATTTCCGCACAAGTTAACAAAATGAATCACGAGCATACGGCACTCGAAGAGCGAAGTACTTATGGAAAAGCATTTCTGCAATTGTTCAATTTATGGCGTGAAAATGAATTGGTCAAAGAATTAGTATTTAGCAAACGAATGGGCAAGATAGCCGCTGATTTGATGCGAGTGGATGGTGTTCGTTTGTACCATGATCAAGCCTTGTTTAAAGAGGGTGGAGGCGGAATCACGCCTTGGCATGCCGATCAATATTATTGGCCTTTGTCAAGTGATAAAACAATCACTGCATGGATTCCGCTTCAAGCAACGCCGCTAGAAATGGGTCCACTGGAATTTAGTGCGGGAAGTCATGCCATCGTCGAAGGAAGAGAATTGGAAATCGGTGATGAAAGTGAAGAAATAATTCAGAAAACACTCCGTGTGACGGACTTTCAACATGTCATTGAAGCATTCGATATCGGTGAAATTAGTTTCCATTCCGGATGGATTTTCCACCGAGCAGGAGCAAACGTCACGAACGACATGCGAAAAGTGATGACAGTGATTTACATGGATAAAGACATGGTCCTGAAAAAACCAGATAATAAGAATCAAGAAAATGATTGGAATACTTGGTGTCCTGGCGCGAAAATTGGCGAGGTGATTCAAACGCCGTTAAATGAACTCATTTATTCAAATTAAGCATGGACATCAAATACCTTTGCACGTATTGGGGATCTGAAAATCTTTCAGCAAAAGCCTTTTTAGACAAAGTACTATTTCATGGTTACGATGGCGTAGAAATTAATTTTCCAGATGATCAGCATTTTGTGGATGAATTTATGTCCGAACTGAATCGCATTCGCAAGACGAGCCATCCGGAGTTTGTTTTTATCGCTCAACAAGTATTGTCGAATGAAAAGGAAACGGTTTCCGCCTACAAAGAACGATTGACGAACCGACTGAATTTCCTGATTGGACTAAATCCAAATGCAATTAATTCACATACAGGCAAGGACTTTTTTGATTTCGATGCCAATGTGGACATTCTTCATTTGACCGAAGAAATGGCGAGTAAATCTGGAATTCCAATTTGGCATGAAATCCACCGAGGAAGGTTTTCCTTTCACCTCAGAACATTGCTGGACTATTTGAACATCTTCCCGAATCTCAAACTCATCGCAGATTTGTCCCATTTTTGTGTCGTTTCGGAAAGTGACTTAAGTGACCAACACGAACTGCTGACACGAATTTATCCCAACATCCAACACATTCATGCCCGCGTGGGATTTGAACAGAGTCCACAGGTGAATCACCCTTTTGCTCCTGAATGGAAACAGTATTTGGAGCGGTATACGAGTTGGTGGAAAGATATCATTCAACTTCAGTCGCAGCTAGGAAAGACACAATTCACCATTACGCCTGAATTCGGACCGTTCCCATACATGCCCCAAGCTCCATTTACACAGAGTCCGTTGGCGAATCAATGGGAACTGAATACAGAAATGAAAAGATATTTACACGAAAACTTGAAGGTATGAAGTTAAAATGCTTGGTTTTGTGTTGTTTTGTGAGCGTTGCTTGGATCTTATCCGCGCAGAAGTACAGCAAATTTGTCAATCCATTTATTGGAACCGACGGAACGGGACATACCTTTCCAGGTCCATCTATGCCTTTTGGAATGGTGCAACCTGGACCAGATAATCAGGATTTCGGTTGGAATCACACAAGTGGTTATCAATACAAGGATACGTTTCTCATGGGATTTTCCCAAACGCATTTCAGCGGAACTGGAATCAATGAAATGGGGGATGTCCTGTTGTTGCCCATCAATCCAAAACGAGCAAGCGAAAAAAATGCATACGACAAAGCAACGGAGTCCGCAAGGGTTGGGTATTACCGTGTAAAGAAAAAAGATGATGTCAAGGTCGAACTCACCTGTTCAGACCGTGTTGCTTTTCATCAATACAGCTTTCCAGAAAAAGATGCACAGGTATACTTGGACTTACAGCATGGACTTCGCTTCGTATTTGAAAAAAACGATCCAAAAGGATTGGTAATGGAAAGTTCGGTAAAAATCGAAAACAATACAACCATTTCTGGCTATTGTTCGACGAGTAACTGGGTGAATCGTCGCTACTATTTTACGATCACGTTTAGTCAACCGTTTGTGAGTTCGACGCAGTTAGCCGGAAAAGAGAACGAAAAAGCGCCCAAGTATTTGTTGGATTTCAACTTAAATAATTCTCAGGTCCTTCAAGTGAAAATTGCTTTGTCTACAGTGGATGTTGAAGGAGCCAAACGTAACATGGAAGCAGAAATCAACCATTGGGATTTTCAAAAAGTACGCGACGAAAACCGAAAAAGTTGGGAAACGTATTTATCGAGAATCGAAATCAAAGCACCGCAAAAGCAAAAAGAAATTTTTTATACGTCTTTGTACCATTTGCTTATACAGCCTTCGAACATTGCAGATGTTGATGGACGTTACCGAGGAGTGGACAATGAAGTTCAAACAGCGGCAAACAAAGCATATTACTCCACACTTTCCATTTGGGACATTTACCGCGGTGCCTTTCCCTTGTTACAAATTGTCGCACCAGATAAGATCGATGGAATTATTCTAACCATGCTCGTTCATCATCAAGCGAAAGGATTCTTGCCTATTTGGACAGCTTGGGGACAAGATAATTATTGCATGATCGGCAATCACGCCATTCCCATGATTTTATCCGCTTATCAAAATGGATTTACAGGTTTTGATCCAAAGGAAGCACTTCAAGCCATAGTGGAAACAAGTACGAAAAGTCACATCAATTCAAACTGGGAAATGTACACGAAGTTTGGCTATTATCCCTTCGATCTTTTGGATAATGAATCCGTTTCTAGAACCCTCGAAAGTGGTTACGATGATTGGTGTGTATCCGAAATGGCTCGAAAACTTGGACGTGAAGACATCGTTCCGGACTTTCAGAAAAGAGCAGCATATTACCGCAACTTGTTTGATTCGGAAACAAGCTTTTTACGTGGAAAGAATTCGAATGGAAATTGGCGCATTCCCTTTGATCCCTTGATGGCCACTTCGCCACTGAACAATCCCGGTGATTATACCGAAGCGAACGCTTGGCAGTATTTTTGGACTCCCGCGCAACACGATGTGCAAGGAATGATTCAATTATTGGGAGGTCAAGAACAATTCACTAAGAAATTGAATGCGTTTTTCACGACAGAATCCCTAAATCCGAACAAATTTCTTGGACAAGAAGCGATGATTGGACAATACGCTCACGGAAACGAACCGAGTCACCACATCTGCTATTTGTACGCATATTCCAGCGAGCCCAAAACGGGTCAAAAGTACATTCATCAAGTAGTAAAAGACTTCCACAATAATACACCGGATGGAATGATTGGCAACGACGATTGTGGTCAAATGAGTGCGTGGTACATTTTTTCTACACTTGGATTTTATCCCGTAAATGCAGCGGATGGAACCTTTGTTTTTGGAAGTCCACAAGTGAAAAAAGCGACCATCAAGGTATCCAACGAGCAACAACTCACGATCAAAGCGAAGCACTTTTCAAACGAAAACATCTTCCAAGAATCCCCAAGCCTAAACAAAGAGAAATTGAAGAGAAATTTCATCCGCTATCCAGAGTTGATGCAGGGCGGTAACTTGAGATTTTACATGACTAGTCATTAATAAAAACACTTAAATTTAACAATGAAAAAGACGCTAATCCTCACGCTTTTAATGCTTTCATGTAAGGTTTCATGGACGCAACATCAAGCCGAAAAAGGTGAAATCATGTACCATGTTTGCCAACGAAGTTTTTATGACAGCAATGGCGATTTACAGGGTGATTTAGTTGGACTTCGTCAGAAGTTGCCGTATTTACAAGATTTGGGAATTACGTCCATTTTACTTTTTCCTTTGTATGAATCGGACTGTTACCACAACTATTTCGCGAACGATTTCGAGAAGATTGATGCGGAATTCGGTACGATGGAAGATTACATCGCGTTGGTGAAAGAAGTCCACAAACGAGGAATGAAACTCTACATGGACATGGAAACACAATACGTCACATCCGAACATCTCTGGTGGAAAGATGCTGTTGGAAACCTCTGGTCGAAGTATAGCGACTATATCCTTTTCGATGATGACAAGCACCAAACTCCCGCTTCGATGGTTTTTGATTTGCGCTTATTGAATGGCTTTGATGGAAAAGTAATTTACGCCACGACCGTGAATTTGAAAAGTCAAAAAGTCTTGGATTACAACATTGAATTGTTTTCGTATTTCATGGATCCAAACAAGGATGGGAACTTCGAAGATGGCATTGATGGATTTAGATTGGATCACGCCATGGATCACTTAGATGGAAAACCAACCTTGACCAATCTTTTCGCTGAATTTTGGAAACCTTTAATTGCTTCATTGAAAAAGTTAAATCCGGAAGTGAAAATTGTTGCCGAGCAAGCGGATTGGGCCGATTACGGTTTTGAATACTTTGAGAAAGCAACCGTTGACCGCATGTTTGGTTTTGGATTACAGAAAGCAATCATGTCCTTCGATAAGGAACAAATCATGAAGAATGCTGAGATCATTTTGAATCAAACGCCGAAAGGAAAAGAACAAATCATCTTCATTGAAAATCACGACATTGATCGTTTTGCTTCAACAGAAACCAATATCCAACGACAAAAATCCGCTGCAGCCATCATGTTGCTGATTGGTGGGATTCCATCCATTTACTACGGGCAAGAAATCGGAATGAAAGGAAAAGTATATTCCTTCGGAAATACCGATGGAAACGACTTTGGACGTCGGGAAGCATTTGATTGGTATCAGGGTGGAGAAGGTAAAGGAATGTCCCATTGGTACAAAAACTCCG
>CAIRMS010000020.1 GCA_903879765.1 uncultured Flavobacteriales bacterium | reverse complement strand
GGACAGGTCACATCTATAAATTTATTGTACAATTCCATTCCTGGAATTGGGTGTCATTCCAACATGTCTGTTTGTACCAATACGGGCTCCTTACCAGAGTCTGGTGCACAGATAAATGTCGACTGGATGGATGGTAGTTCAGACAATATGACGGTTTTCTCCTCTCAAAATAGTCAGAATTGTTACATTTTTGAACATGATTACAGTCAAGCGGGTGTATATAACGCATTGGTAACCGTTACAAGCGGAACATCCGGACAGCCAGCTGGAAGTTCAACCATTGAATGGGTCATAACCAATACCAGTAATTGTGGATTTTTTAATGTGATTTCTTTATTGAATCCATCGGTTACCTTCCTTCAAAACATTCCTTATGATGTCACAAACGGCGCAGGAGTGACAACGACGATTTACCCACAAAATTCATTTGGTAATGCTTATTACACAGAGTTGGATGTAACTGCAACTCCATACACAGTTGGTGTTAGTAGTGCTTGGCTTCAGAACAACGGGTATATCCAAACATCTCCAGATTTCGTTATCAATTCCTTTGATGCTACGGGACATGCACTTGGTGTCCCCATGAACATGACACTCGAATGCGGTGGCAATGGATTGGTGTCAAACCTCGAAGTGGCTTCAGCAGAGGCCTTTCAATTTGTTGCGCCCCTTCAACAGGGAAATGTAACTGTTCAAGTATGCAATGTTTCTTGCGGAAATTATGCAAATAGCACGATAAAAATTGCTATACCGGCTGGAGTAACACCGAATCTTAGCAATCTTCCAAATGCTTCATTCGCCAATGACACTGTTACCATTTTGGAAGCGTACTTATCCGGTTGTCAAACCTATTATTTCCCTTGTTCCTTCGCTGGAAACACCCCCGCTGGAACCATTATTAACTTTTACACAAGTGTTTCTGCTCAAGGAGAACTAGATGTTCAGTTTAACAATGCTTCGTTCGTTGCAACTGTCTTAAATTCCTATGATCCGAATGACAAACAATGCCAATTACCAACGTTTATTCAGCCAGATGTCCAAGAGAACTTGCAGTATACCGTTCGCTTTCAAAATGACGGGAATTATCCAGCCTTGAATGTCGTTGTGCGCGATACGCTTTCTACGAATTTAGATTTGTCCACTTTTCGTTTTATGGGATCAAAACATCCAGCGAGTTATTCGATTGATCCGGTTTCGAGAGAAGCTGTATTTAGATTTAGTGGGATTCAATTGCTGCCATCTGGTGATAGTTTGGAGGGAAGTCAAGGTTACTTTACCTACGAAATCAAGGAATTACCAAATTTATCCTTGAATTTAGAAATTACGAATACTGCTTATATCTATTTCGATTTTAATCCAGCGATCATTACCAACACAACCTTGAACATTAATGGCTATGTTGGGTTTAGCGAAAATGCTTCAAGTCTATTTGACGTTTATCCCAATCCATCCAATGGAATCATACAAATTACTGGAGTTGAACATGGTCAATTACGCATGCTTTCATTAACGGGGCAGTTAGTGTACGATAAGACATATGAAAAAGGAGAAATGATTGATTTATCTTCATT